>JBDKSY010000311.1:0-4192 GCA_039680395.1 Anaerolineaceae bacterium
CATTGCCGGATATCGTCAAATTGCATTAAACCGCATTTTCCTCAGGGTTGAGTTCAGGGATCGAATTCTGGTGTGCTTTGTCATATTCTGCGCGTTCACGCATCTGACTGCGCAGTATCGCCACATCCTTGGGGATCACGAAGGCTGCAATAATAAAGAATATTGCGCATAAAGCCCAGGCACTCAAGCAGATGATCAACATTGCGGACTCAATGGATAGCTGATCAGCTATAATTCCAGTGAGCAGTGGGGCAAGGGCAGAACCACCCGATTCAATGAAGCTCTCGATGGCCAGGCTGGAAGATCGGATTTCAGGTAGAGTAACATCATAAACCGTCGAAATGACATTTGGCGAAGCCAATGGCATGAAGAGAGCAGCAAAAATCATGAAAACTGTGAATTGCACCTGGTTGTCCACCGGGGTTTTGAGTGCCAGGAAGAGGAAAATTGCACCTAATACCACACCCAGGGTGCCAATGATGGCACGGCCGCTTGTGGTTTTCTTGAAAAGTGCATCTCCCAAAATACCGCCGAGAGGATATCCTGCAGCCAGGAAAATGATCGCCAATCCCATAACGATCAATTTTGTCTGGTCATCATACATGCGCTCGTTGGTCAGATACAGGAAGAAGAAGTAAGTGATCACATTCCAGGGGAAGACACCAAAAAATCCTTGCAGGAAGATCAAGATCATGGAAGGTTTCTTGAAGATACCTTTAACATGCTTCCATTCGAATTTATAGACACCGATCTTGTCCAGGCCCTCCAGCTCGGGTTCGCTTTTACCACGGGGTGCTTCGCGTACTCCAAAGAAAATAACGATGGCAAGAAGGATCCCCAGCGAACCAGTAATGAAAAAGAGATTTCGCCAGCCAATGACACCACCCAATGTCATCGCAGCCACCATACCGATAAGATAACCCAATGGTTGGGTAAGCTGCATGATCCCATAAACTTTCCCCCGCATGGTCGGGTGGAAATAATCGCTCACCAGGCTGAACATACCCGGGTAGCTGGAATCATCAATACCCGTCGAAGAGCGGGTAATTAAGAAACTGGTGTAATTAGGCGCAATGGCATTCAGCCAGGTGGTCGAGCCCCAGATGGCAGAAGCCAGTGCCATGAGTTTCGCCCTCGAAAATCTATCTGCCAGGTAGCCCCATATCGGGTAGAGAAATGCACCTACCAATAATGCCCCGGTAGAAAAAGCACCAATTTGTGTATTGGTAAGGCTGAATTCTTTTTGAATATCGGGGGTAAGAGGACTGATAAGCAGCTTATCGGATTGATGCAGCAGCATGAAAACAAAGAAAATAGCCACAACGAACCAACGGTATCCTGATGGTCTCTTCTTGGTCATTCCTTGCTCCTTAGAATATAAAGATTTTTCCTACACTTCTTTGAAACGAAGTGATGGTTTTCATCCAGGGAGGATACTTTCTACCAGGGGGTGAAACCGGACGTATCGGAATGCTTCACCCAATTCATGATCATCCTGACTTCCCATTAATTCGGCTTGCTGGTGCATAAAGAGTGTGAGTGCCTGAAGAGGGTTCTGTCTCGCAATGAGCAGCAATTCGTTTTCTTCTACACCCGCAATGATCGCCTGCCTTACCAGGTCGTCCACCAGGAATTCCACCTGGGTCTTGTGAGCAGCCAGCGCTTCCATCTTTTTATCGAAGGTACCGGTGATGTCAATGATCTTATCTGTCAGGTCTGGATCTTCGGAATAGAAATATTTTTCAGCGACAAAATGGGGTTTTAAGCCCTCTTCTAAATGTTGAGGATAGACCAGTGGTAGACCGGAGGAGAAGACTGCATCTGCTGCAGCGAGTGCCACCGCACGGTGATCGGGATGAGGTTCTTCTTTGAACAATACATCTTCAGCAACCAACACATCTGGCTGATAATTGCGAATCAGGCGAACGAACTGCTCCCGCAATACACCTGCTGGAAGCAGATCCAACTCTTGATCGTGATAATCGAGAAACAGGATTTCAGAAACCCCCAGAATTTCTGCGGCTTTTTTTGCTTCTTCTCGGCGCAGCCTTGTCAATTCTTCTGCGAAATGGATATAGCTGCCCTTATTGCCATCCGTCACGGTAACCAGGATGATCCTATGTCCCTGTTGCTCCCATAAAGCTAGTGTTCCACCCGCATAAAATTCTGCATCGTCAGGGTGGGGAGCAAAGACCAGGATAGTTTTCATGAAGGCAATCTCCATTGTTCGAAAGTGTTCAATCCATTATGGCAAATAAACGAGCAGTAAAAAATATTATACTCTCAAACGCCAAGCCGGCTGCGGAATTGATAGATATGAGCCGTATGGTCACGCAAATGCCACAAAGAACGGCGTACCATTTTTCGTGGAGACCAGAGCTCCCCTTGATCCATTTCAATTTTGCTCATACCTGCGAGCTTTGGCAGAATCACTGTGAGTTGATCCTTCGTCATCTCCAGGCTTTCCAGCCACGTTTTTGGCTCGGTTTCAGGTTTGGGAGCCATATCCAGGCGATCGAGGTACCACCAGGCAGCCCTGCTGGTATGACACAGGATGCCTTCGATATCCCATTCGTCTTCTACTGGCGTGTGCATTATTTTCTGGCTCAGCCCATGTGATGACTCGAGCAGGTCATGATATGACCACTCCAGGAAATGAAGCAGGTTGTTGATCTCATCTTCTCGTAGAGGTTCAGCATCGGATGCGAAAAATGCATTCACAACATAATCAGGGTGAGGTGGAAACGCCCATTCACGGGCAATTTCCAAAATATCCAGGGTGGTATCGCTACTATCTGAATGGTATTGACCCCCATGATCCTTTACCCAGGCATAATATTGAGAGATCGCTTGAGGGATTTGAGCAATTGCCTCTTTTTGTTCATTGGTGCTGGAAAAACAACCTGGCAGTTCCAGAACATGACCCACCCAGCGAGTTTCTACCTCTTCCAGGCAAACCGAATATTTCATTTTTCCCTCCCAGTAGAAGACATGTGCTTCTAAAATAATTCATCTGTAGCAGGTGACGATCACCGCTTCACAACGATCCATTTGGGTGGCTTGAGAGTTTTTAAATCGTTGGCAAACCATTCTTCTTTTCCCAGTGCTCGAAGGTACCGTTTAGGCAGAACGATGAAATTCGTTTCTTTTCCAAAGAATAAAATAAAGACTTCTGAATTTTCCATAACCTTGCTAATTTTATGCAGATCAAACCGCACAGGTTTTGTCTCTCCAGGCCGGTAAATATCCAATAAGGCTGGATTCAAATTTACACGATATTCCAGATGCCAACCCTTATTATTCTTGAAATCCATCGCCGGTGAAACGAAATAAACAAGGAGGGGGATCAGAATAAAAATCGCGCCTATGATAATGACAGTGATCCAGCTTCGTTCTTCTACTGGAAACTGGAATTGCTGCCAGATCAAATAAGCAACTGCCAACGCACCTAAAATGGAGGTCACTCGCAATCGAGAACCATGCAAAAAACGCATTTTATGAGCAGATACTACTTCAGGTTTTTCGTACTTAAGGGTAAATGTCGTTTCCATAGGAAATATTATAGCATGAGGTATCTTAATGGCATTTATGCTGCTTGACAAAATCAATTATTATGATATATTAGATATATAAGGTAAGAATAGATATAATAAGGAGTAAATATGGCTGCTCGAACTGTTTCTAAGCCTATCGAAATTACCGATCCCCCCATCGCTGTAAAACTTTTTGGTAGCACCCGCTGGTCATGGGTATGGCTGATCGTACGTTTGGTCCTTGGCTATGATTGGCTCAGTCACGGAATAGAAAAACTGGCCAATGCTGCCTGGATGAACGGGGACGCTCTTAAAGGCTTTTGGACAGCCGCTGTGGTCGTTCCCGATGCTCCTGCACGACCTGCCATCGCATTTGGCTGGTATCGTAGTTTCATTGAATTTCTGCTGAGCAGCGGGTCATATACCTGGTTTGCCAAGCTTGTCGCAGTTGGTGAATTTCTGGTGGGTGTCGCTCTCATATTGGGATTGTTCACGGGTATTGCTGCCTTCTTCGGTGGTTTTATGAACTGGAACTTTATGATGGCAGGCTCCGCTTCTACAAATCCGCTTCTTTTTGTTGTCGCGATGTTTCTCGTTCTAGCCTGGAAGACCGCTGGCTGGTGGGGACTTGATCGTTGGTTATTACCTACGCTGGGTAC
>JBDKSY010000312.1:0-2892 GCA_039680395.1 Anaerolineaceae bacterium
ATGGCGGATTTTCCATCCCCTTCAATGCCTGGTTGATGCGCGGGTATTTTGACTCAATTCCGCGCGATCTGGATGAATCAGCCTACATCGATGGCGCCAATGAATGGCAGACTTTCACAAAAATAGCATTACCGCTGGCAATGCCAATGGTTGTGGTTGTATTCATTTTCAATATGATCAGCTTCTTCAATGATTATTTGCTCGTTTCTATTGTAATGAGCGGTAATGAGCATTACACCGTAGCTCTTGGTATGCGTTTCTTTACGCAAGCCTACGCTGCAAACTGGTCTATGTTTGCTGCAGGAGCCATTCTGGCGTGTATTCCAATTATGATCATCTTTTACGCCCTGCAAAGGTTTCTTGTACAGGGATTAGTTAATGGCGCGATTAAAGGATGATCCTATGCTTTCAAATTTCCCTCATATCCAATCCTTAAAACCAGATCCAAATATCAACCGCTTCATAAATTATTTGCTTGGAAAAACTAAAAACTACATAGCGCCTCTGGTGGAGTTCATCGTGGATGAACCGGTGATCAAGAAGATCATTACTGGAATACACCAACGGGAATGGGTAGATCCAGGTTCTGATCATGAATCTCAGAAGAAATATTTAGATAACTTGATCTTCTTTTGGTTTCGTATGGGATATGACATGATGCGCTATGAGAGTGCACCAAATTATCCTGGATCTGCTGCACGTGTTACCGTAAACACAGCCAGTAATTCTAATGCCACCCGATCATGGGCAGAAGAAAGTATTGGAGCGATCACATCATGGGAAGATTTTGAACAATACAAATTCCCAAAAGTGGAAGAAGTAGACTTTTTTGCTTTTGAATATCTTAATGATCATCTTCCAGAGGGAATGGGATTGGCTCTTGCGCACGGAGGGGGATTGTTTGAACGTGTCTCCTGGATCTTTTCTATTGAGAAACTCTGTTACCTTCTATACGATCAGCCAGACCTGGTGGAGGCAGTAACGCAAAAGATCAGCGAAATTCAGTTGGCTTTCTATCGCAACATCATGGATTTTGATCACCTCTCAGCAATTTTTCCTGGTGATGATATGGGATTCCGTAGTGCCACTATTATTTCTCCCGCTGACTTGCGAAAATATTTTCTTCCTTTTCATAAACAGATCGCTGAGATGGCTCATGCTCGTGGTGTACCTTATTTCCTTCATTCATGTGGGAATATATTGAAGATCATGCCTGACCTGATAGAGTCTGTCGGTATTGATGGCAAACATTCTTATGAAGATGCGATCATTCCAATCGAAAAATTCCAGGAGATGTTTGGCGACAAAATTGCTGTTTTAGGAGGATTGGACGTGAATTTCTTGACGATGGCTACGCAGGATCAAGTACGAGCTCGTGTACGGAAAACCACTGAGGTTTGTGGAACCCGTGGGAGATTTGCTATCGGATCTGGAAATTCGATCCCCGATTATGTACCCGTTGAGAATTACCTGGCTATGGTTGATGAGGTCATTTCAATGAAGAATTCATAGGTCATTGGAGGAAAAGTGTTTAAAGAGATACATTATTACAAGCCAAATCTTGAGGATGTGATCCATCGCTACCAGGCACTTTATGGATCAAAGAACCCTGGGCATGCCATGATCTATGCTATGCCTCCTGTAAAGGATGTGGAACCTGTTCCTGCCTTGAATAAAATTGATTTAAATACCCAAATGGAAGCATATCTGGATGTATGCCTGCGTAATTATGAGGTCACGCTTGAAAATACCATTGATATTCGAGATGACTTGATCCCCACTTTTGGACCTAATTTTGGGATTGGGGATTACAGCGCTTTTATTGCTGGAGAAGTAATTTTCACCGAAGATACCTCCTGGGCAGCACCTGTAATGAAATCACTGGATGATATAAAAGGGTTTTCGTTACGAAATGATGCTTATTGGGTAAAAATGATGGAGAGGGCACTATCTTATTTGGTAAAACAAACATCTTCTGGCCCTATCCCTATCATCCGCGGTTTTTACTCACCGCTTGACCTGGCTCATTCACTGCGTGGTGAAGCATTATTCATAGATTTCAAAGAATCACCCGATCAGGTTCACCAATTGATGGATTTTTGTGCTGATGCGATCATCTGGATCGGCTCGATCTTACGAAAGATCACAGGAGTAAATTTTGGTGGCAATATTGCCGGAGCCTGGCTGAAACCTGGCACAATCTGCATGTCAGAAGATATTGCCTGCCTTATCTCTCCAAAAACATATGCTGAATTTGCCCGCCCTTATACGCAGAAAGTGATCCATGCTTTTGGCTATGGTCAGATTCACACCCACTCCCTTGGGTTCAGATGTATCCCTGAAATAACCAAATTGGAAAGATTGCTAGGGGTGCAAATTTCTGATGACCCAAATATTCCACGCGGCTTTGATAGATTGGAATGGTTATTACCGCGTGCTAACGGAATTCCATTGACTGTCGGGTGTACTCCGGATGAACTGATAAAGAATTATGATCGCATCGTCTCAGAATACAACATTACATTTGCCAGCGTGGTTTCTGATGCCAAAGAAGGGAAGGAATTGGTAGAGTGGGTGAGGGGGAAGGATCAGTAATGGACGATTTCATTTTCGGAACGATGGATACCGATGCGCTACGCTTGAATCATTACAAGCAAACCCATCTTGGCATCTCTCACCAATCCAGGCGTTTCCCATTGGATCCACAGCCGGGTGAAGCGGTAACACTGACGATCACCGTTGGTCATGATCAGGATGTGATTGATGCCTGGGTCTATTACTCTACCGATGGAAAAGACCCTGAAGGCATTGAAGGAAACATCATTCATGGTTTCATCGAACCCATGCATTGGAATAAAGTTGAATGGGATGATCTGACATGGGGATATGTTC
>JBDKSY010000313.1:0-2033 GCA_039680395.1 Anaerolineaceae bacterium
AGAAGCAGCAATACCATTAAACCCACCGATATATACAGTGGCGATAACATACGCACATTGATTGTGATAGGAGGATACGTTGTGATCTTCACCATCAGTGTCACCAGGATGAAGATCAGGCTGAATATCCCAAGAATTGGGATCCATAACCGCGTGGTAGAGGAGGTTGTAGAAGGTTGCTTTTTCTCCCTGACAAACCAGATGATGAACCAGACCAGTAGCCCTAGAAATATGATAGGAACCAGGCTGTTCATGACAAAGGCAGGAAAGCGCGGAGTGTATATCCAGGAATCAGGCAAGAACCAGAACAATACAGATTGCCGTACATCATTCCAAAAGTTCAAAAGAAAAGCACCGAAGTCAGCCGGAAATTCCATACTGCGGGATGAGACTGTTCCTGTCTGGCGAAGATCAATCACCAACCAGATAATAATGGGAAGCAATGCCAGCACAGAGTAAACGATGGTACGAACGAACTTCTTTACCGCTTTTTCCTTTCCGGCCAATAACAAGAACAACCCTCCAGTTATTGCAAAGGCGATCGCGTTATACCGTGTAAAGACAGCCAATCCCACCAGCACCCCAGCCAAAACAAGATGCAGTGATACAGATGATGAGCCGGTGCCTTTCTGCTCCGTTGAGTCATCCTTCAGACCTGTATCAGATGGTTTTTGAATCGCATTCATCAAACAGTTCAAGCTGGCAAACCCAAAAAGCAATGCAAGAGGTTCAGACATTGACCAGGAATATATGGGGATCAGCACAGGCGACAATGCGAAGATCAGGCTACCTGCCAGGGTAAACCAGATCTGTCCCTTGCTTGCTTTATAGAGAATTTTTCCTAAAAGAAAGATGATGGCACCAAACAGACATATATTCAACCATCGCGAAATAAGAACCAGGTCAATTCCTGTTAAGCCTGATAAGCTCAGTGCCAGGGGATAACCGGGAGGAAAGTATGGTAAAAGACGGAATGTACCATCTGCCTGAATAAGGCCTAATCCTTTTCCAGCCAGGAAATTTCGCGCCGATGTGATATAGATAGTGGCATCACCACCAATACCTGGTGCAATGGTTGTGCTGTATGCAACCAACGCCATTCCAACAATTGCGCTGAATAGTAAAAGTAAGTTAATGATCCAATACTTTTTCATTTTCCACATATCATTCTTGAGGATCATTGAGAAATACAATCTCATCGCCCATAGTATCAACGTACTCCAAACCCATAGATTCACAGGTATCTATTATTAACTGCTGATCTTCAGCATAAGCTGTTCTATCAACTAAAACATATTTCACTTTGAGTCTATCCAATAAATCTATGCTGGTTTCATCTGGAAAACTCTCCATTAAGGGTTTGATTTCTTGATATTGCAGGGGTGGAAAAGCATTGAAGAATCCACCTACGAAAGGTTTTCCATGGACCAGGGTTGCGTATACCAGAGTCTGATCTTCACTCTCTTCAATCGGGAATTGGATCACCGCACCTGTTCCAGGTTGTTCTGCCAACCAGGTATCCACTGGTCGAGTCTCAATCGTCGAAGTTGTTTTGTACACTCCAGGGTAGAACTCAAACCAGACGATGCCCAGCAGAAATATGCTAAACACCAGTGCCATCTTCCGATTTCGGAAACGGTTCATGATGGTCGCCAAACCCATCGCTGACAGAACCAGAATAAAGATCAAAACAAAAATGCCAAACCGTGCAAAGACCCGCATTTTTGAAAAATACGGTAGATATTTGAAAAGGAAATAATCCGGCAAGATTATATAGGTTTCCGTCTGGTTAAGAAGTTTTGCAAATATACCCGTCAAATGAACTTGCAGGCGTTCTCCATTCCAGAACAGGTCTGTACCTAAGGATAATACCCACGCAATTGCAATACCCACCAGCAAAAGGATAACGAACTCCTTTTCTCGCTTACCCTTTTTCGTGAACAGGGTAAATCCAGCAAAGATAATGTTGATTACTCCAACATAAAGGGAAGTTTCAATCCATAGCTGCCGGTTGAAATGCTCGTTAACCCATT
>JBDKSY010000314.1:0-1968 GCA_039680395.1 Anaerolineaceae bacterium
AGGGAGGGAAACCACCTTCTGCTCCAATAATGTGCCACCGTGTGGGGGGAACACGCTGGCGTTTTGCAGATTGGTGGTAACACCGTTTCTACCAGTAAATGTTTCTCGGTGTCTGGGATAATATACACCATATTTGTCTAATTAGAATTAAAAAGTATTAAGAAGTCCGTTAGGGTATTTCCATTTGTTTTAATTATTCAGGTCATTTTTCTTGCAAAAATGAGAATAATTTAAGAGAATTTGCAGGATCAAGAAGGTTTTTCGTTGTTGCGGAACTGCTTAAGCCAGTATTCAATATCTTTTTCATCTAATGAATGGTCAATAGTGGGATCATTGCGCAAATTATTTAATACATCTTGCAATTCTCTGGCGAAAGTAGATGCCTCCATGATGGATGCATGGTAAGATTTTGCCCCCATTTGTACCCGATGATCGGAACTGACCACGGTGACGTTCCTGGCTGCTTTCTGCAAGTGTTTTAAATGCGCCAGGATCGCATCATCAGCGGTAGAGCCAACCCGAATATTATGAACGATGATGGTACCCACTTTTCGCCTGCCGCTATGCCCGGCGGGAGCCCCATCGAAAAATACTTCAATAGCACGCTGTTTAACTTTGTGAAAAAACAGCAATTGCTGGATCAGCATATTCTCATCATCCAGGTCTGTTAATTGCAGTCCTGGTATGTAGGGGATCAAATTGTGCCCATCAATGATAAAAGTCAAACCTGTTCTCGCCTTTTACACCTCTTCACTTCAAGGTGTTTCTTTCATTTTATCGGAAAATTATGCTATGATTCATAGATAATCGTCATGAAAATACCAAAAAATTGGCTGCCATTTTTGCTGGTGAACATTATTGTCTCTGCTGCCACCGTTTTGATTGTATTAACAATCTGGACATTGGTGCGACAAAATTCAACTTCGCCCTCTTCTTACGTTGCAACACAAGGCAGCCAACCGCAAACAAAACCTACCCTGCCCTCTATGGATAAGCAGGTTATAAATATCGAGAATGTTTTTGGCGCAGGAGATTTAGAATCCGAAGTAGTTCGCATTCGCATGGTGGGTGATACCCCTTTGTTGATGCAGGATTGGACATTGCAGGATAGTGACGGAAATATTTTTACTTTTCCTGACCTTACCCTGTACAGCGGTGTGGTAGAGGTGTATACCAGATCAGGCAATAACACGGTCATTTCACTTTATTGGGGATTGAGTCAACCCATCTGGCAACAGGGTGAACTGGTTTCCGTTTATGATCCGGATGGCAATTTGCGATCCAGTTATCAAATACCTTAAGCAGGAGTGCAATGAGAAAAGCGCTTTATCGAGAATGGCGACCCAGTCGGTGGGACCAGGTCATTGGGCAGGAACACATCATTCATACTTTAAAGAATGCCATTCAAAGCAGTAGAACAGCGCATGCGTATCTGTTTGCTGGCCCCCGTGGTACTGGGAAAACCACCACTGCCCGTTTGCTGGCAAAAGCGGTGAACTGCTTGAATGAAGACCCGGCAGAGCGACCGTGTGATGAATGCGACACCTGCAAGCAGATCAACAAAGGACAATACCTTGATCTGATCGAAATAGATGCGGCTTCCAACACCAGCGTGGATGATGTGCGCGAGCTGCGCGATAAGATCAACTTCAGCCCAACCAGTGGCAAATATAAGGTATATATCATAGATGAAGTTCACATGCTTTCGACAGCGGCCTTCAATGCCCTGTTGAAAACACTGGAAGAACCCCCACCCCATGCGATCTTCGTACTGGCAACCACTGAAATCCACAAGATTCCAGCTACGGTACTTTCGCGCTGCCAGCGATATGAATTCCGGCGCATTCCTGTGCCCGAAATGGTGAAATATCTGCAGGCCAAATGTGTTGAAGAAAAGATCAACGTCGAACCGGATGCGTTGACGTTGATCGCGCGTCAGGCAACAGGTTCCATGCGCGATGCTATCTC
>JBDKSY010000315.1:0-3793 GCA_039680395.1 Anaerolineaceae bacterium
ATATTCTCCTTTGCGTTTTTATCCTCCGCTTCTGTCTCGCCACCCTGAACTGTCCACGATAGGCCAGCACGCCAGGGCAAAATCAAAAGCGTGTGAACTTTTAAGCGGAGCAAGTATACCATAGAATAAATCAAGTTTGGGGTTTCTTGATCACCATCTCGCGAAGTCGTTGGGCATCAAAATCATCGAAGTAGTAACATGCATTTTTTGAACCCGCAAGACCAAGAGCAGGAGTTTCATCCAGATTAAGTTTTTCTGCCACGCCACTTTCGAGGATGTCATTGCATTCGCGGGCAAACCTGTCTACAAACAATACATAGTTGGCAAGGTCATACCGGATCGCTTCGAACAATACTGTTGAGAACACGCTGATATGAATATCCGCTGATTGAAGCAGGGTATAAACATCCCCTGTAATGACATATACCAGCTTGTTATCTTGAATAGCCAGGTAATTCGAAATATCCTCTGCTGGATGGGGCTTTATGATAACCTTCGCTGTCTTTGCATCCAGCTTTTCTTTGAGAAATGACACATAGTCAATGATCTCTTTTTGCACATGAGGTTGGGTGGTGATGAGAATGGTTGTACGTTCATCCTGCTTTGATTTATGGATGCCACCGTTATGTAAATAATAACCTGCCACCTTGACCTGCTCACTGGAGAACTGCTTCCCAGCGATCAAATTATCTTTCCAGTATTGCCCGTATACCCCAATGGTATCCGGCAGCAATTCGCGCATTGGCAGCTCAAATTCTGGTCGAAGGTTCGGGATGTTGTAATAGGGATGGGTGCGCATGATGTGACCGTGCATTAATTCCAGATTTGGGATACCCAGGTGCCGGCATGCCAGGTTGAAAGAATGTTTGGAATAATGACAAAGATTGACCACGGATCTGATCTTGAGCTTTTTCAGTATTGAGCGGAAGAGAAAATATTTAGCCCAGAATTTAACTACAGTCCGCGCGATCTGTTTTTGAGTAAATCCCAATTCGGGGTTTTTGTGTACCAAATTGCTGGCAAATCGTTTGATCTTTCCATGCCAAAAGACGGTCAGGTACATCTGGATAAAGAAAACCGGCAGGGCGAAATCTTCGAGGTAGATATCAGGAAGGTAAGTCTTTATTTGCTTATCGCGCGTATCCTGCATGCAAACCACATTCTCGCGCCTCAATATTTTGAGAATATTGTAATTGTAGACATCGAATACTTCATTCTCGACCGTCACATATCGGTCAGTGAGGCCGTACCAGAAAATATTGCCAGACTTTTGCTTGCAAATGAAAGACCATGCGTTGAATAATCTGGCAGGGGACAAATATCTGATCAAAGCCTGCAGGCTATATTTATTCCGCAAATCTTTGCGATAAACAGGTTCGGTCTTTTTCTTTAGAAGGGTTGTATATTCATCGTAAAAAGCTTTCACCATATTGGCATGGTGAAAAATAAAGGCATTTGGGTCATCAACTATTGAAAAAAATTTTAGAAAAATATCTTCCATGAGTCTGGGGTGTTTCTACAGTTTTTGGTAAAGGAATTCGAAATATCGCGGTTCGTTCCAGATGGCTTTGGTTTTGTATTCAAGGCAGAAATGCTCTGAAGAGATGGGAAACTCAGAAGAGGTAGTTTCTTTATACCCATAACCAATTTCACGTTTGACTTCACTATTTTCGTGATAAAAATATTTTTTGGTAACCCGACTGATCTGTTTGATATATTCTTCCACCGTTGGATAGCTCATTTCAGAAAGGCTGTGGGTATTCACAAACACATCAACCGAGAGATCCTCCAGTCTTGGCAATGAGAAATTGGGCAAAAGGATGAAATCATAAGTACTGATATCACTTGAACTGAGCAGATCTTTTTGGCGGGCCTCATCATACAACAGGAACCGTTTTTCGGGGAGAGACATCATAAGATAGTATTGTGCGATCATGAGTACTTCGGGCAGATCAAAATTGATACTGTGCACCTCAGCGTTGGATCCCATAAGGTAATATAGAAGCCCTCCAAACCCTCCGCCGATTTCTGCTACAACAGGGTGATCAATGCCTTGTATTAGTCGGTTCACTTTTTGGGCATAGTAATAAAGGCTGCAGGATGATCCGGTTATTATTACTCCATCCATGTCACATCCGAATGGATTGCCAACCCCTGAGAGGTTTAGTTTTTCAAGGGATTCGCCAGGGAATGTAGATTTCCAGATTTTGACATCTGTGAGCACAGCATATGCCAGTTCTTTCTGGTACATGTTACGCAAAATGGCATTCTTTGCAGATACCTCATGAAACATATTTGACTTGAGAATGGACAAAGCTCCGTTATTCCTGAAGAAGTTCCTTATTAGAAGTGCTAATGCATCAATATCATTTTGATGAGCTGCTTCAATGAATGCTTTTCTTTTCTCCATGATCTGCGGCTTCCACTTATGCCCTGGCTGGTAAGCCTGGGGTGCATTGAGAGCATCCACCTCAGCATAGAGGTATGAGTTAATGATCCGTTGAACAACGATTTTCTCATGATCGGAAATTGGATTGGTATCCCTTCGATCTTTTAATCCCTTATCAAGATGCTCCAGGTTTAATTTTCGGTCACACATGAATTTTATGTTGACAGAAATGAACCTGTTGATGAAGCGGTAAACCTTTTTAATTTTCATAATCTGTCCCAAAGGAAAGAGTAGATAAATTATTGTATCATTTCACAAAACATTTCGAGAACTCCGGAATAAATAAAAATGAAAGGTTAAGTTACGGGCAATAAATCCTTCACGAATGAGATTGATTGCAGCTTTTTTTTTGTGGAGACGTGAATGTGTATAGCACAAATATTCGAATCACATAAAGGCAAAGGATTCTCTAGAATATCGGCTGGATATCGAAAGTCTGTACCAATGTTTTCATTTCTTCTTCAGCAGGACGGGATTGAAAGCGGCTGGCAGCATCCAGAATCTTTGGCAGAAGCAGGATGTCTCCTGCGGTGATCAAAAATGCCTGCGGATTACCCAGCACCCAATGTACCGCAAGGTCTATAACCTCCTGAGAATCAAGAGGTTCGTAGAAGTAGGTATGGTAGGTCCTGGGGTGGTCACCCCAGGGGCGGCAAGCAATTGCTTTTATAGTTTGAAGCGCAATATCATATTGATGACACAGGTTGGCCAGAGTTTCAAAATTCATTGCATAGCGTGGTTTCTGCATCAAGGCAAAGTTATATGGTACAAGCACTGAATCGAATGGGAAATTCTCGAGACTGCGAAGGTGCATCTCTGGTGCTTTAATGCCATGCCCTGTTACACCGATAAAGCGTACCAACCCCTTATCTCTTGCTTTTGTAAATGTCTCAAGAGTACCTCCTGGTTGCATTACTTCCTGCCATCCTATTGTTCCGGTAAGACCGTGGATTTGCAAGAGATCTATCTGGTCAATTTGCAATAATTTCAACGATTGCTGAAGATCCGCCCAGGTCCCCTTGCTGCGGCGTTTACGTGTTTTGGTGGCAATGAAGAAATGTTCACGATACTTTTTCATCCATGAACCAACCAGTTTTTCAGAATCGCCATACATATTGGCAGTATCAATATGGTTCACACCATATTCCAGGAGCAATTCAAGTACACAGTCAGCATCGCGTTGCGTCGCTTCACTTAACGCATACGCGCCAAAAATTACCCGTGTGCTTAAATGACCTGTTCGACCAAAAAGCTTTTTTTCGATCATAGGGCACCTTCTTTTATGATTATTTAAAGTATAGATAATATGCAGGGAATTTTCATGAAAAAGCATATGATTCTTGG
>JBDKSY010000316.1:0-24463 GCA_039680395.1 Anaerolineaceae bacterium
GATACCTGGTGGCAGGTGGATCTGGGAGAAAGCATTGCGATCAATAAGATCAAGATCTGGACGCAAACAGATGCAGGTGCTGTGGTTCTGTCTGATTTCTACATTTTCCTGTCAGATACACCCTTTACCTCAACCAACCTGGTAGATACCGTCTCACAGCCAGGTGTAACCAGCTACTTTATCTCTGGTTCCATCGAAAGGTTGGCTGAAGTGATGATCAATCAGTCTGCACGATACGTAAGGATCCAGTTAAAAACCTCGAATCCGTTATCGCTGGCTGAAGTTGAGGTCATCAAGAATACTGGTCAGTAATAATATACATATACTTGTAGATGATAAACACTCATCTTGAGAGTAGTTAGCCCTGGCAGGTAGTGTCGTTAAAACATGACGCTACCTGCCTTTTTTTTTACAGCGCAAATCGCTATAATAGAGAAAATTTCTTGAGCTTCCATTGAAATGCAAAACCACTGAATAATGTAGATATTGACTCCAATTCTTAACTGGATGCGAATTGCACAGAAAATCTATTTTTCTCATTCTAATTCTGGTCATATTAGTGGTAATGGTCTTTGGTGTGCTTTATTTTCGCATGCCTGAATTGAATGGAAACAGCACCATAACTCCAGACTCGACCGTAACCCCCATCATATCAACCCCTACTTTCTTTCAACCTGCCATCACCCCCACACAAGAACAAACCACCTTTTTTGTTTCATCAAAAGGTGATGATGACAATCCTGGAACAATAGAGTCACCCTGGTTGACCATTCAATATGCTGTAGCCCAGGTGGATGCAGGAGATACCATCTACATCCGAGAAGGAATATATCCCGGAGGTGTGGTGATCAGCAAATCTGGCACGCTTGAGCAGCCTATCACCCTGCAAAGTTATAAAGATGAAGTTGTCACCATCAGCGGTGGATTGGCTCCATCTATTGAAGTTTACGGCGAACACTGGTTCATTGCTGGCTTTACCATGACAAGTGATGCGGAATACACATTAAACCTGGGAGCATCTTACACAACAGTAAAGAATTCACTGATCAATGGTCAGGTATATATCTGGGGAAATCATAATACGATCGAAAATAACGAAATCGTCGGGGCTAATCCTCACGGGTATAAAAATGGCATTACAGAGGATGGGCCGGAGAGCTTCAATAATTATTATTACAAGAATTTGATCCATGGCTTTACACAACGGGGTATCTGGTCTGTCTGGTTGACACACGATAATGTCTATGAAGCGAATGAGATCTTTAATGTCACAGGTGAAAAAGGGATCTGCCTCGACCTGGATGGAGCCAGCAGCGTAAATTATCGGAGTATCATCCGCGGAAATATTGTGCATGAATGTGAAAATACTGGGATCGAATTGGAAAATTCATACCAGACCCTGGTGGAGAATAACCTGATCTACACCTTTGGTCTGGAAGGAATTCAAGTGATCGCTTATGAAGGGTGTACAACTGCTGGTGAAAATAACCAGTATGGAAGCCCTGATGGAAATTGCCAGGGTGACGACCTGGGAAATACGGTCCAACAGAATATCATTTATAATAGCGGGCGGGTCGGAGGAATAGTATCGTATCAGGCATCAGGGGTTAAGGTGTACAACAACACGGTAGTGGGTGGCGATTCTGTTGCGTTGTTCATCAAAGGCACCCTTGATCAATCGCATCTTTGGGATGTGCGGGGAAACATTTTTGCCAATAATGCACGAGGAGAAATATCCATCCAGGATCCTGGAGCACTTATAGAAGAATCGAACCTCATCTATCATCCAGATTCATTGTATCCCTATGAATTACGCAACAATGAAAATGAAATGTTTACTCTGAAAGAATGGCAATCGAAATTCAACCTCGGTCAAAACACCATAGCCGCTGACCCATTATTCATGGATGTCAATGTTTTTAATTTTCATCTTATGCCTGGAAGCCCGGCAATTGATACAGGAGTAGACCTGGGTATTACCCTTGATTTTGATGGAAATATTCGTCCAACAGGGGATGGATTTGACCTGGGCGCGTATGAGTACAAACCGTAGCGAATTGAAAACAGAACCTGCATTATGATGAATAATCACAGAGCATCAGATGTTCATCCAGCAGGCTGGCTACCCGAAAACGAAGACTCAATTTTTCTAACTGATCACAGTCTGACCTGATCTTCCACCAACGGGCTACATCTCGTGGAAGAGCATTCCAATATTGCTGCTTTTCTTGCATTGCAGCCAGAAACCGCTCATAAACATTCCAGAGTGTTTTGTTTGACAGATAATCTGGATGGCAGTTGACTAATGCCATACCGTGATATTTTTCCAAAAAAGCAATTTTATCCATCCAGAGTTGAGGGGATGTTTCGCCCAGCAAGTTCACCAGCGTATTATCCTGCACCAATGTCGCAGGTAGCTCAACAAAATGTCCAATAAAAAATGGCCATATACTCATGGCTCCCCCTGAAATGGGTTCAAATGGGTCAGTGTCGAAAAACGACAGGTCATACTCGATATTCAAAGCCTGCATCCACTCTGGATTGCGCAGGTTTAACGGTGACCGTATACCAACCGCCCCAGCTTTTTGCAAGAACCGGTTTACATGGATAGCATGGAAATTAAAATTCTTGCGAGATGAATACATTCCACTGGTATGATGCCACCCATGGATACCAATCTCAAACCCTCTGTCTTTCAATTCTAAAAACATCTCGGGATTTTCAGGGAGTTGTGACCCAATAATATTGAATGATGAGCAGAATCCATATTTTTCTTCAAGGTCGGCAACAGCGAGAATATGTTTTTGCCCATCTACAGACTCGACATCATGGGTCAATACCAGCGCCATGGTATGGTTATTGGGCCAGAAATCTGCAAAAGGTATGGATGAGCCTCCATAAAGCATGATGAGCTGGCGCATCACCTCCCATTGAAATTTGACATACCTGTCGTCAATTGGCCAGTTATCTTTTGCCAGTTTGCGTTCAGTTTTATGCACCAGGCTGCGTACTTTACGGATGGTGCGCATTGAGAATAAAGGTTTCACCTTCCAATATAGACGATAAAACAAAGGCAAGTCCCAATGTTTTGAACCAAAGCGGCCTTCTCCAAGCGATTGAAAAAGAATAGTATCAATGGAAGGAGAATTTTGAAAAAGAGGATCTTTTTCTGCAGCCCTTCGAATGGCTTCCTGCCAGAGTGCATCTTCGATGCGATACTTTGTCTGCCAGAATTGTGACGGATGATTGGTACTCCAAAGATTGCTCATAGAATCCTACCTTTTCGTTCGTTAACCAAAAAAGCGGTAGAACAATTCACCGGATAAGCGACATACCCATAAGGGTGAGATATTGATCACTTTTGATATGACCGGTGTAATCGTATGGATCATGCCCAACGAGGTTTTCTGCTTTGATCGTGAGTAAACGAGAGGTATCTCCATTGAACCCCATTGATTTTTATATCTTCGCAGCCCCTCGTTTGAAATATCCGAACGTCCAAAATCCAATCTGGTATATCCATGCCCGTTTGCCCACTGTATCGCTTCCCATAGAACGCTGTAGCTGGCAAAAGTCTGTCTCCCAATCTCATTATTTGCTGAATATTTATAAATGAATGTTTTATTCCAATACACGGTGAATAAACCTGCAACCGCTTTTCCATCTTTTATCCCTAGCCAGATGCTACCCATCCCTGGTTCGAGAATTTCTTTTTGCAATGCTTTAAAGAATCCCCATGGTTGAATAGGAACCCCCTGTCGCCGGCGGGTCTCAAGGTGAAGGTGATAGTACATCTCCAGATACTTCATGGAAGTTCCGTTTTCCACGGTCACACCATGTTTTCCAGCCAGCCGAGTTTTCCGATAGTTGCTACTGCCCATCCTGTGAGCGATATCTTGTACACCGCCACTGATATCCAGAATTGCCAGCACGTAATCCGTCGTTTTGAAAAGCTGTTGAGAAGAAGGATAATCCCAACGCAATTCCAGGCTGGCTACTTTTTGCTCACCTGCATTCTGTAATATTCCATTCTCCAGGAGGAGTAAATCTTCGGGAGATGCAGCCAGGGGTGCACAATGATCGGTGAAGGGCAGAGAAACCCAGCGCTGAGTCTTCCCCAGACTTTTCGTTTCCATGATGGGAACCCCTGCTTTAATAAGCCCATGAGTATCTATTACTGCCATAAGAAAAGGTGTGTAGTGATAATAACCAGCCATCATCTCTGCCCAGGCGGGATGATGAAAGATAACAGAATCCGGCCTAGCAGAAATAAATTCAAGCCACCGCAAATCGGATACATTGAGTATTTCAAACTGGTTCATATCACTCATCAATCGCATTCCCAAATATCCAGCAAGAAAACTACATTCTCAATCAATGTTTCTCTTCGCCTTTTTGGCGTTCCAAATCCAAAACTTTGTAATAAAAATCTTCCAATTTGTTGGCTAGGATTCCCCATTCGTATTCTGTTTCTGCAACGATGCGGGCCTTCCTTCCAAAAATTTCTGCTTCTTGAGGATGTGACAATAAATACAGGATCTTTTCGGCGAAATCTTGTGGATTGCAGGCAGCTAATAACCCAACTTCATGGGTTTCAAACAGGGTTTTAATATCTCCAATGGGGTTTGTAACGGTGGGTCTGCCAAAGCACAGATAATCACTCATTTTATTCGGCCAGCGGCCATGGTTGTAAAGCTTATCTTCCATTGGGAGCAGGAAGACATCGGAACAGCCTAAATAGACAGGATAATCCGTTTCAGAGAGAAATCCAGTGAGCAGGATATTCTCCGACAGCCCATATTGCTCTATCAAGTGAGTCACAATGGGTTTTGTTCTGCCGGTAATGATCAACTTCACCTGGGAAAATTGTTGTTTCACAATGACCAATGCAGCCATCACCATTTCCAGATCGAGATGACTATCAGCACTGCAAAATCCCAAAATGGGAATATCGAGCGGAAGATGTGCTTTTTGCCTGCAATCAACTTTATCCAAAACAGAGTACAGTTTGGTGAAAGCTCCACCCGGGATATAGCATATCCGTTCAGGATCCACTCCAAGATGGATAGCCCGTTTCTTTAATGCAGTCGAAATTGTAGTTAACCCTGCCGTCTTCGGACGGAAAAACTCCTCATAAAATACTTCGATGGTTCCAAATAGTGATCTGGCATACCATGAAGGCCGGTTCACTTCAATTAACCCATCTCTCCCCCACCAATCATTCCAATCGGTAATAATGGGAACTTGATGCTTGCGGGAAAAATCCAGTGCGGGATAAATCGTCGCAGGACGAGTTTCAAAACAATGGATCAGATCGAATCTCTCTTTTGTCTTATTCAAGTATGAAATGCGATTGATAATATTCCACGGATCCCAGCCTGTTCTCAAGCGACCCCAGAGCATATCCGGAGTTTCTACTGCATGAACCCCATCCAGGTCATATTCAGTGAAACCAGTTCGACGCTTTTTCGAAATGAGCAGAATAGTTACCTTATTTCCAAGCTTCACCAATTCGTTTGCCATGGCGAGCGAGCGTTGCCCAGCTCCAAAGGGGCTTTTATGGGTCAGCATTAATACGTTTAAAGGAATTTTAGCCATAAGACTTCTCATCCATTAATTGACAATAGATCTTCTCATACCCGTTCACCATATGTTGGATGGCGTATTCAGCAGAAACATACTCCCTGGCATTCTTAGCCAATTGGTTACGTCTCTCTGGATCATCCAATAAAGCCAGGAGTGACTGGCTGGCAGCTCTTATAGAACCTGGAGAGATCAAGATGCCTGTTTGCCCATCTCGAATGATCTCATCGGCACTGCCAACTCGGGTGGCAATAACGGGTTTTTCAGCTGCCATCGCTTCAAGAATGCTGAGCGACAACCCCTCATTTACCGATGTCTGTAGATAAATATCTAGTGCAGCCAAAAATCCAGGGATATCCGAAGTAAAACCCAACCACTGCACTTCATTTTCAACTCCCAACTGATGTGCCTGTGCTTCCAATTCAGGTCGTAAAGCACCATCACCCGCCAGCAGTAGCCGAATTTTGGGATATGTAGATTTCGCTTCAGAAAATGCCTTTAGCAGGATATCCAGCCGTTTCACTTTTGCGATCCGGCCTGTGTATCCCAGAACAATCATGTCTGGAGATAGTCCCAATTTCTGACGAAAGCTTTCTCTGGCTTGAGGTTGATAAAAATGCTCTATCGGGATGGCATTGGGAATAGCAGTTACCCGCGATGCTGAAATACCAGGGGTTGCCAACACTTCTTTTGCCATTGTTTTGCTCACCGTAACCAGATGGTCGGGCATATAAAATGTAAGCCGGTCGAAAAGGCTATACATCAGCCCCCACTTCCGATCATGAGGATGGGTGATCAGGTGTTTCGTCGCCAGATGGTAAGGACGTTTTCCCGCCTTCTCTAACCGCCGCAGAGCTCTCCAGGTCTCCCATATGGTACGCGGGGTATGAGTGTGAACAATATCAATATTGTTTTCATATATAAACTGGCAGATCTTTTCTTGTGTAGAACTTTCACCTTCAATATGAGGTGAAAAATCTACTACCTTCGCTCCAAGAGATTCGAATACTGACCCAAAAGTACCCATGCCGCTGACAGATGCAACAAACCATTCAAATTTTTCGGGAGTACTGAAGCGGATGATCCTTTCCACGATGCGCGAAATGCTTCCATCAACACAGCTATTCATGACGTGGAGGATCCGGGTAGACTGGTTCACATTAACTCCGCTCTTCCAATAGGACTTCTCCTAATTCGAAATGATGCCTGGTCTGGCTGTGTAAGCCGTAGAGCAGTGCGTCACTCAGTTTCTTTGCTGAAGCTTCCCAGGTATGGCTCTGAGCTGCAACTGCAGCATTTTCTCCCATTTGCTTCAAGTTTGCCCTTGCTTCCCAGATATTTTTTAACGCGGTCAATAAACCATCGGCCGATGAATCGTCCGCCCAAAATACAAACCCTTCGTCTTGTATAACATCGGTATGACAGGCAATGCGTGTTGCCATAATGGGAAGACCGGATGCCATGTATTCATATAACTTAATGGGACTGGATACCCGATATTTTTCTTCATCGGGAAATGGAAGAACACCCACATGCTCTCTGGAAAGTACAATGGGTACCTGATCATGGGGTACGGCTGGATTGACCACAATTTGACCATGAGTAGTTTCAGCAAATTCTTTCAACTCGTGTTGTTGCGATCCCCTGCCAGTAAGAGTAAGCAGATATTTCATGCCCTGTTCATTGGCTTTGATAACAGCCTGACATAATGCCATCAGATTGCGCTCGTAATGAAGCACGCCCACATATGTAATATGAACTGGTTCATCATCTTTTGGCCACTGGCGTATGCTGCGTGCAGGTTCAAATAACTCGAGAGATACACCAGAAGACCAAATTCCCCATAATTTTTCTGGAGGGATCTTCACCAGCTCAGCCATTCGCTGAGTAATGGCTGTTTGCCCTGCCACCCAATGATTAGCCAGTGCATTCATCCAGTTATTGAATGTTGCCCTTAATCTATCCCTTGCACTCGCCTTACGCATATCTTCCATTGGTACCGTTCGAGTATCCATGATGAAAAGGGGTAAATCTGTTCTTTTAAGCCAGCGCACAAGTTTAAGAAAAGGGAGGAAGGGCACTGTGGTTTGTGCAACGAGCACAATATCAATCGAAGACCAATTTTTTATGAGAAATCGTATGAACCTGAGGTGGAAAATGATTTGCCGCAGCATATAAATATTCGGGGTTTGAATGGTCACCACCTCGACACCATCAATACAAGATTGCTCAGGTGAACCTGCGGTAACTGGACTGACTTTCCATCCCATTCTTCGCAGATTCTCCGTCATCGTGAGTACCACCGTGGATGACATGTGTGCTGCGAGGTATCCAGGAAAAAGCCAGACTAGGTGAGGGGATTTGAAATTATGATTTTGCATTTCCTTCACTCGTCCTTAATATTTTGGGGGTTCTTAGAAAAACACGTTTTAATCTGTGTAAACTTCCTTGATAAGCTTGCTTGCGATGCAGCAGCGAAGTAGTGTTTTGTTTTTCTTGTGCCACTTCAGCTAAAGGTTCGATAGGTTGACGTTTAAATTCGCTAAGAACATAAGCCAGTGTTGACCAATAGATCAGCATGGGTACTCGTAATGTCCATGCCATGTTGTACCAGAGCCACAGAGGGAACAATAAAGTAAAGAAGACCAGTCCATAACGCAATGCGTTTGCAGATGAAGAAGGATTCACTCGGACCTGATGTAATAAGATGGTTACTACCATCATGATGAAAGCTGCCAGGATTATCAGGCCTGCCAACCCAGTCTCCTGCATGATCACTAAAAGACTGGTGCCTGATGAAAAACCCAGCTCGCCTTCCAATAATGCTCTTCCCGCGATTCCCAGGGAGACACTTTCACTACGCGCCCCCAGACCATAACCCAGTAAGAGATACAGCGGATCGCTTGTGATCTTCTCCCACCCATATTGGATCGCAAAATTCCGTCCAATATCGTAATAGTAAGTTCCCTGAGAAGCTGATCGTGAAGTAAATGTCAGGTATTTGGTGAGAAGAGATGGATCTGTCAGGTAATCCTGTAATTCAATTCCGCTGGTCGAGGGAATAATGGCGTTATAGATCGGGACAAAAATACCTGCCATGATGATCATGATGGTGATGGCGGGGAGCAATCGCCAGAGCTGTTTTTCACGTCGGATATAAATGAATAGTGCGATCAGCGCGAGAAGTGCTACCGTCAGGTAAAAGAGCTTCATCTCCCCCAACACACTTGAGATCCCACTCAATGCGAGCGCTACAAACAGCAGTTTCCATTTCTTTGTTTGGATCCACTGCCCCAGGCTAAAACACATTACCAGGATGAGAAACAGTACCAGGTTACCGGTACCATTCTTCCCAAACGTTCCTGCCAATTGATCGCCTGGAATCTGCCCTGAAGCAAATTGCCCTATTTGAACCAATACTTCGAACGCAAGGACTGCCACCAAAAAATTGATCATCCATTTGGCATAATTTTTAGGCCATTTTGGCTCCATGTAAAGGTATATCCCGGCCAATGGGTATTGAAACATCAGCCACCAACCCCAAATAGTGGTGATGACGGATTGTCCTTTCAGAGTGGAGATAATAATCCCAGTTCCAGAGAGAAATGCGATCACCCAGAAAGCAGGGGGAACATTCTTGAAGGCGAGCATACGAAGTGGGACGAATAAAAACATGGCAAAAAGAGCCACATCAGCGATCCAACGAAAGATGTCGGGGATGATCCCCTTCCATATCAAGAACGGGGTGATTAACGCAATGATAAATGCGATGCTCAGGAAAATATTAGGGATCTTTGGTAATGTATTTGCTCGCCGGGCGATCTTCGTTTTAATCTTAAAAAATGAGTAGTTTTTAAAATAAATGGTCAACTTCGTCTTTATCAAATCGAATATTTTTGCAAGTCCGACCATCTCTAGTATTGCGATGGCAATAGTCTTATCAACAAAATAAAGTAAGGAGAGATCAATCGCCACTGCAACCAGACCACATGCGATCAATTGCACCAAAAAACCAAAATCTTTTAACACAGTGAGAACTACCCAACCGGCACCAGCAGCTACCAGCCCGATCATGCTATAAACCACAAGACTTTTCAGTAGCGCAGTAAGCGAAAACTCTTTCACTCTGCGATACAGAATGATGAACATAATTATGGTTGAAATTCCCAATTGAACAGGCTGCGCCATGGTCAATCCAATATAGCCCCATTTATCGGTAAGTATCTTTGCTGCTGCAATATAGATCACTACCGCAGCAGACTGGATCAAATTGGTCGTCAGAGTGTCCTTTAGAACAAAATACATTCTAATCGCCATGTTCGAAACCATACGCAAAAAGACGTCATAGATCATCACAATGGGGATGAGAATACTCACATATTGGGTTGTTGCTGGATCAAAAGCTCCTCGTTCGTAAAATAGTTTGACAATAGGGATGGCAACCACGCTGATGATCGTGACTGATGGTATAGCCAAAGCCAATGTCATGCGCATGCCATAACTGCTTTGTTTTGCCAGCCCTGAAATCCCCTGCGTCGAATATGCTCTCGCCATAGCAGGGAAGATGGCAGAAGCAATACTGGCAGCGAACAATACGACAAAAATATTGGAGATCTTGTAGGCATACCCCATGTATGCGAGCTGACCATTGGGCAAGACAGAAGCGAAATACCTTTCGAAAAGGGTTTTGCTGTGAGTGATCAAGCCAAAAACCATAAAGGGAGCAAGCAGTTTCATCATTTCCAGCATGGCAGGGTCGCGCAAAGGCAGAATCCTTTTCCATCCATGCCGAAACACCGGAATGGTTGTGATACTGGCATTCAAAATTGCAGATGCCAGATTGCCCCAGGCGAGACTCATGGGGCCAACCCTGGGATATAAGATGAGCAGGGTTATCACATTTGCGATAGAGCCAACCGCTGTAGCAGTTGCAGGCCAGAAGAAACTTCCTCTTGCATTTTGAATACCGCTGGTAAAGTTGCTTATTCCAACGAATGGAATAGTGAAGATCATGATGGTTAACATCTCACTGGCCATGGCGCTTTTTTCAGCACCAAATCCAGGTGCTGTCAGGTCAATGATCTGTGGAGAAAGTATTGCCCCTAAAACTGCTCCTACCAGTAACACCATACTGATCAGTATGGTGAATGTTCCTGCCAACGACCAGGCATCGTCACCCTTACCAGAGGTTTCTTTACTTACAAAAGCAGGGATCACAACAAAAGGGAGACCGCCAACCAGAACAAATTGTAAGAAGCTTGGTACAGTCATGGCAGTGAGATAAGCGTCCATAACTGCGCCGGCGCCAAAGAAGTAAGCGGTGATCACTTGACTGGCCAGGCCCGCAGCTAAAGAAAACACACCTCCAATGGCCACCATCAGAGAAGCGCGTGATATTTTTGATGCTTGAATTTCGGGTTCTCTCAGGGTTTCAATCTCATTCTCTGACATTTCGTCACCTGCAAAATAGTGTGAAGTGGAAAGCCTCCTTCACATTGAAAATGATTATTGTTCTGTTTCTGAAACCCTGATTATTTTAAGTAAAGGTGGTTGATCTCCATCACGGTCAAAATCGTTTACCACCACACCTAAAAGGGGCACTTCCAGATTATTGATGAGTTGAATGGCATCATTAACTTGCCTGCCTAAAGTTTTCTTTTTCTCGATCATTAGAACCACCCCACCTGCATAGCAAAGCATTTCATCTGCATCAGTATCAATGAAAAGCGGGGCAGCATTGATAAGCACAAGGTCAAACCGGCGGCGAAGTCGGTTGATCACTTCTTTCATTTTGTCGCATCCTAACAAGAAAGCCTTGCTATCCGCTTCTTGACCCGCAGGAATGACAAATAAGTTATTGACCGAGCTTCCAATGATTGCCTCATCAAGAGAGATCTCTTCATTCAACACTTGAGCTAACCCGTTCTCAGCAGAAGATAATTGGAGAATTTCATGGATGACAGGACTACCGAAATTTGCATCCAGAAGAACGGTCTTTGTCCCTGATTTTGCAAATGCGACTGCCAGAACAGTGATGATATTGGAAACTCGGCTGGTATTTCCTACCTGTGTGATGGTGAGGGATTCTATTGACCGATCTGCCAATATTCGCTTTAAATTGTGCATCAATTGATTTATCTTCTTCAGGTATGATTCCTTTTCGGCTTCGTAATTTTTCCGTCTGGAATCAGGGAAAGGAAGATAGGCAAGAGAACGGCTCTGAGTTAGCGCTTCAACCTGTTCAACAGAATGCAGCCTGTCATCCAGGTTATCAACCACAAAGGCGACCAGAATGGATAAGAAAGCACTGACAAACAAACCCAAAGCGATCACCAGATAGTAATTTGGGCTGGAAGGTTCGGATTCTGCCTCTGCACGGTCTGCAATCACCAATTGATTAACGCCTTGCATGGTCTGTAGGGCTTTAACCTGATCCCATTGCATAAGCATATTGGTATATTCTTCCTGTGCAACCTGAACCTTTCCATTCGCAGCATCAACCAGTAACTTATCTTCGGATGCCTGTGATTTTAATTTTTCAACTTCGGCGCTCTGCTTACTGATGGTATCTTCAAGATCAGATACCTGTTTTCCCAGGGTCTCGACCTGGGCAGGATCATTTCCAGCGGACATAGCTGAAAGCTCATACCGATCTTTTAATGTGATCAAAAGCCGCTGGTTGTAATCAATCTGATTATTCAAAGTATCAATACGCGTGGTAGTCTGGTTGTATGGGATCAGTAAAGCTTCATACGCATCGCGGCTTTGATTAAGGTTATCTTCCAGAGAAGCAATTCGAGAAAAAAATTCAGTGTCAGCGGTATCGTTGATCACCTTCACATATTCATCATTGTGCGTAACAAGAATATCTGCCAATGTATTGGCTACATTGGCACTTAACCATGGATCTCTATCCGTTGCCGTAATCGTGATGAGTTCAGATTCAGCAAGCGCAGTGATCTTTAGTTTAGGAATTTCTTGTAATTGTAGTGTGGTTTTGAGCTCATTCTCTACCGCACTACTGGTCAGCAAATGAACATAGGTATTCATCAATAATGTGGCATAAAAGCTGTTGTAATCCACATAACTAAGACCACCATTCTTTGGGGTCACCACGCGCATGATCGCGGTAGCAGAATATCTTGGAGGGATCATGAGAGAAACAACCACAATGATGATCATTAAGATACAAAAAAGCGATAGGGCAAGCCATTTCCGCCTGCCCAGAATTGCCAGATAGGTTTCTAGTTCCATAATTACCTCTTCATCAACCTCCTTCGATGAATGTGTATTGACTGGTAATCCATGAACCTGCAATGCCAGCCGTTGCGCTATTTAAAGAATTCCTTGATCGTACTGGCAACATATTCAATTTCATTATCCTGCAGTTCAGCGAACATTGGAAGCGATAATATCCGTGGAGTGACTTCTTCTGTAACGGGAAAGTCTCCCTGTTTGTACCCAAGGGTTGCACAAGCTTTTTGCAAATGGATAGGTATAGGGTAATGGATACCCGTGAAAATGCCATGTTCCTTGAGATATGTCTGCAATTCATCTCGTTTAGGTGTTTGAATTACATATAAGTGAAATACAGGTTCATTGGAAAAATCAACAGTGGGAGTCTTTACCATTGTATCAGTTAGAAGGCTTGTATACAAAGCAGCATGTTGTCTGCGTTTGCTATTCCATTCTTCCAAATGTGGAAGTTTGGCACGCAGAACTACTGCTTGAATTTCATCTGGGCGGGCATTGAGCCCGATAAGATCATGGTGATAACGTACTTCAGAGCCATGGTCACGCAGCATCCGCACCTTGCGGGCAATCTCGGGATCTTTTGTCGAAATAAACCCACCTTCGCCATATGCACCAAGATTCTTTGAAAAGTAAAACGAAAAAGCTGCTGCATCACCCAGCGAGCCAGCCCTTCGTCCTTTATACCGGGCTCCATGAGCCTGACAGGCATCTTCGATCACCCGAAGGTGATGCCTTGAGGCTATGTCCAGGATGGGATCCATATCTGCGGTCTGCCCATACAGATGGACAGGCAGGATGGCTTTCGTATTGGGTGTTATTTTTTCTTCTATTTTTGTTACATCCATCAAATACGTATGTGGATCAATATCCACAAATACTGGTTTTGCACCAGCCAGCACAATAGCTTCAACAGTAGCAATAAATGTATTGGGAACAGTAATTACCTCATCACCCGGGCCGATCTCCATTGCACGGAGGATCACATGAAGCGCGGTGGTACCTTCACTTACACCAAAACCATATTCCACCTCACAAAACTCTGAAAACTCCTTTTCAAGCGCCTGTACATTCTTGCCTAAAAAGAGCTGCATGCTATCGAACACTAATGAAATATTGGCCAGGATTTCCTCTTTAAGAGGTGCATATTGTTTCTTCAGGTCTACAAATTGGATAGTCATAGCGGGAGAAGCAGATTTGCTCTCGACAGGATTTGGCGTATTTGACATTTTGACCTCGGTTCAAGAATTTAAATGGATTTCTCTAAAATGGAATTACGTCTTGATGCTCCAGTTCTCGGATGATATGCGCAGGAACCCCTGCCACTACCATCCAGTCTGGTACATCTTTGGTGACCACACTTCCAGCTCCAATGATCGCTCCCTCACCAATGGTTACTCCGCAGAGAATGGTGGCATTGCTGCCAATGGAAGCCCCTTTCTTCACCCGTGTGGGTATGAGAACCCAGTCAGCTTCAGTTTGAGGATTTCCGTCTTGAGCGGTTGCACGAGGATATTTATCATTTATAAACATCACCCCATGTCCAATAAAAACATTATCTTCGATGGTCACCCCTTCACAGATGAAAGAATGGCTGGAGATTTTTACCCTCTTTCCAATATGAGCACCCTTTTGAATTTCAACAAAGGTGCCGATCCGGCTTTCATCTCCTATTTCGCAGCCATACAGGTTCACAAAAGCATAAACTCGAACATTTTCACCAAGCTTCACATCTGATGAGATACGGGAGAAATCAGCCATGGGGTTATAACAGCTCCTCTCGCGAGTTGTTTTCCAAAGAGCGTTGCGCTGCTTCCAAAATTCGCACCACGCGCAGCCCATCTTCACCATCAGTGACGGGAGGACGATGTTCCCGAATACAATCCAGAAAGTGCTGGCATTCGACTTTGAGAGGTTCGACAAATTTAATAAACGGGATCAGAATATCCCCATTGCGATAAGAATACTGGAACTCATTGAAGCTCGATGCTGCACCGTTAATGGTGACACCAACACCTTTATCAACGATCTTGATCTTATCGTTATCTACATCATTGAACACAACCATTTTCTTGCTGCCCACCACGGTAACACGACGCACCTTATAAGGGTCCAACCAGCTTACGTGAACGTGAGCCAGGATATTGCCAGGGAACCGCAAATTGATATATGCAACATCAATGATATGCTTTGCAACACAACTTGTGCCCTGCGCAGTGACAGAAATCGGTTCTTGCCCGAGAATGTAGCAAAGGATGGAGAAATCATGGGGTGCCAGATCCCATAATACATTCAGCCCATGCTGATACAGACCCAGGTTAAGCCGGGCAGAGTCAATGTAATGGACTTCTCCCAAATCGCCGTTGGCGATCATTGACTTTAATGTTTGAACAGCAATGTTGTACTCAAATGCATGCCCCACCATCAAAGTCACATCGTTCTTACGGGCCAGTTCGATCAATTCAATGGCATGGTCGCTGCGCAATGTCAATGGTTTTTCAATCATCACATTGTATCCATGTTGGATGACGTCTTTGGCAATTTCGTAATGGGTTGTGGGAGGTGTGGCAATAACAATGGCGTCCAGCCCCATACTATACATTTCATGATAGTCTGCGATCAGTTTGACCTCGGGATACGAGTTATGAATGAAATTCAATCGCTCTTGTTTAAGGTCTGCCACTACCACCAGATTGGCCTGCGGGTTTTCATGGAAATTACGGATCAAATTTGGCCCCCAATATCCACAGCCAATCAACCCAATGCGAATTTCGGATGATAATTTTTGTTCACCAGCTACTTTCAATGATTGCGCAAAATTAATGGTATCCATTCTTCCTCTCTTAATAAGATACTTAGACGCCTTTTTGTTTAAAGATGGCAAATGGGGTTAAGAATAAAATTTTGAGATCCATTCCAAGTGACTGGTTCTCGATATACATAATATCCAGATTCACCTGATTATCAAAATCCAAGGTGCATCGGGCTGTAATCTGCTGTAATCCGGTGATTCCCGGTTTCGCCTGCAGCCTTCGCAATTGCCTGGGGGAATATAGATCTACCTCATAAGGAATTGCCGGCCGAGGTCCCACCAGAGACATATCGCCGCGCAAAACGTTAAAGAACTGAGGTGTTTCGTCTAAACTGGATTTTCGTATGAACTTGCCCACCCGTGTGATACGATCGTCATGTACGAGCTTGTGCAAGGTATTTTCATCTCCCTGCAATTCTTGCATGGTCTTCTCATCATTCGTGATCAATGCTGTCACATAGTTTTTATGAACCTCTTCCCTGGCATGATTCACCATGCTGCGGAATTTGAAGCAGACAAAATCTTCCCGTTCCCATTGATAGCTTTCGCCTTTTTTCACCCAGCGCGCACCCACACGGGTTTGCCGGAAAAGAACCGGGCCACGAGAATCTAGTTTGATGATGATAGCCAGAAGAAGGAAAATTGGACTTAATGCGATCAGTGCAAGAAGACTAATAACGATATCCAGCAATCGTTTTGCTCTAAAGTAGCTACCTTGCCGGTAAATAACCTTTTTGGCAGCGTTTTCCGAAGCCACAGGCATACCTTCAGATGTAATGTCCATACTACCCGCCCTTCAGAATCATAGGTAAGGTTTACAACTGCCGGTATCGTGTGGTTTAATCAGGATTGTGTCGAAAATGAGTGGTTAAAAATAACACAATAAATAGTTAATTTAATTTCACGCAATTACCAGCGTTGTAAGTAAAATATATTTAAATACTACGATTAACAATTATTCTGTACATCCATCAAGGGGAGAGTGTTTCTCTCCGCCAGTTGGGGGAGAAGTAAAAATTCAGTTGTATTTTGATTAGGAATTGAGTATTTTAAGCCTTACTCTGCTCCAACTAATATTTGGATTTAACTATTGGCTGGATGATAAGTTGAACGGGAAATATTTAATAAAATGCAAGAAAATGATTCGCTTCATTCTTTTTAATAATAAACACGAAGATGTTGCTGGGGATCATGAACATCTTCGTGGTCTTGAATATTTTCTTGAATTTCAGGATTTCATAAAAGTGTTTTCAGGTAGGATGATATTGTTTACAGTAAATTTTTCTGCAAACCTTGGCCGTAGTCCAGTGGATTTAAGTGCGCCAATCACACGACCATTAGAGAAACTGGATTGCTCGAAAACAAAAATATCCTGCAGGGTGAATGTATCACCTTCCATACCCTGAACTTCGGTTATTTGAACGACTTTCCTGGTGCCATCTCGCATACGCTCCAGATGGATGAGAAGATTTATGGATGACGCTATTTGCTCTCTGATCGCTTTTAATGGTAATTCCATCCCCGCCATCATCACCATGGTCTCGATCCTGCGCAGCGTATCACGAGGGCTGTTGGAATGTATAGTGGTCATGGACCCTTCATGACCGGTATTCATAGCCTGAAGCATATCCAGTGCTTCTCCACCACGAGCTTCACCCACGATAATGCGGTCTGGCCTCATACGGAGTGCATTGATCAGGAGCTGCCGGATGGTGACTTCTCCCTTACCTTCGATGTTTGGCGGGCGTCTTTCCAGGCGAACCACATGTCGCTGATTCAGTTTAAGCTCTGCAGTATCTTCAATGGTGATGATACGTTCTTGCGATGGAATATAAGTTGACACTACATTGAGGAGCGTGGTTTTGCCGGTGCCAGTACCACCCGAAATTACCAGGTTGATCTTTGCTTCGACGCAAGCCTTAATAAATGCCACGATTGCATTGCTCAAGGTACCATTGTTCACCAGGTCTTGTGCGGTAAATGGCACGACAGCAAATTTTCGAATGGTAAGAATTGGCCCATCCAAAGCAAGCGGTGGGATCGTAGCGTTCACACGGAAGCCATTAGGCAAACGGGCATCCACATAAGGCGAAGATTCATCCACGCGCCTGCCGATGGGAGCAACAATACGGTCAATGATCCTTCGCAGATGAGCATCATTGGTAAATTTAATATTGGTGTGCTCGATGATGCCAAACCTTTCAATATAGACATCATTCGGACCATTCACCATAATTTCTGTGATCTCATTATCATTCAGCAAGGGTTCCAGGGGGCCATAACCGATAATATCCGATGTGATCCACTCAAGCAACTGCATGCGGGTTGCACGCGTATACATCAAGTTTTCATCAGCCAGGAACTGATTAAAGGAATTCTCAATCGTAGCTCGAAGCTGAGAGAGATCATCAAAGGATAATTCGCCATTGAACTCTACCAGCAATTTCTTCTGAACTGCATCGCGGATAAGGATGGCGTCTTCCTCATATTCGAATGCAGGTTGCTGTTCGAGACGTGAATTATTACGTACAAGTTCTTTCTTGAGAGCAGGGCGATTGGTAAACATTATTTACACCACAAACCTTTCTACTACCATTACTGAATGTAAGGCACTGCTATGGTCATATCACTTTTCGCAGTCATCGAATCAGCCAGATCATTCCTTTGGCGGATAGATGTTAACGTGGATTCATAAACCCTGGCGATGCTAAGCAAACTTTGACCCTTTGTGACCGTAACTTCTTGATACAGGTATCCATCAGTCAGGTTGGTAATGGCATCGCGATAGGTTTCATACGATGCATAGTCCATATTTGCTTCAGCATTCGACCTAGCATTCTGGAGTGTTGTAATACTGTAGGGATCAGTCAACTGACTGGTTATATTGGCAGTATCCATTGCCATATTGAAGTACACAATGGCATTGCGATAGTCATACATCTTTCCTAAAATGATGCCCATGTTCACTTCAGCTTCGAAAAGTTGAAGTTTATTCCCCGGGTTTTCCCAGGCGATGATCTCTGCCTGTTCGAAATCCTGCTGTGCATCCGAGAAATAACCCGCACTCAAGAAACGCTTCCCTCTGGCTGAATATGATTCAAACAACATTTGCTGAACCATTCCATTGGCATAAGTGGATTGGAAGTGACTCAACTTTTCAAGGTTTGTGATGGCTGCGTCCCATTCCATCCGGTCGAATTTTTGAGTGGCAAGCAGGTAGTTTTGTGCTTTTTCCAGTTCAGAATTGATCGCAGCATCACCTGGCGCCAGGTTCACAGCTTTGCGCAAATAATCAACCGCCTTGGTAATTGACTCTTCTGTCGCAAAGGGTGATTCAATAATAGATTTTGCGATCTGGCGATATTTGAGATTAAGTAACCCCACCAGGAACTGTTGCAAGTCTCTTCTTTCTTTAGCAAATGCTTTATCCTGCGCGACTAATGCAACAGCCCGGTAATAATAAATTTCTGCCGAATCAATCCCTTCGATGGTTGGATTTTCACTGGAAAGGATCGCCTTGATCTTTTCGTAGTAGCTCATAAAAAGCTGTTCTTCCATGTTAGGAGCTACGATGGCGGGTTCAAGCGAAAGCACTTCCTCATAAGCAACGATCACATCATCCCAGCGTTTTTCAGTATATGCAGAATCTGCCATGACCAGCAATTCATTGATCCTGTTCTGCTTTTCGATCTGGTTGATCTGATACTGTATATCCTTGTACGTAGCGTTTTGTCCTTCGATTTGTTTCAGCAACACCAGTGCAGCATTGTAATCTTCATTATCTATATACTGCATTGCCATATCATATAACTTATCCAACTCTTCTAGCTGCCTGGCCTGGTTGTTCAATTCAACCAAAGCGGGGTAAGCAGGATCATATGCTTCAATTTTGGCGATGGTTTCCAGAGCCAGTTCCGTATTCCCAACACGAATGAAATTACGTGCCTGATCATCTAGCTCACGTAATTTCTGCTCCATTTCGCTGGGAGAGAGCAAGTCTGCAGGTGAACCAGTTGACAAATATCTGGTAGAAATCCAGAAAATCGCCAGGAAAGCCAACAGGATGCCTGAAATAACGACCAATAAAGATATAGTAAAACTTTTCCTTGTCCGTTTCTTCTTTTCCTGGGTGGTAGAACTCTCTTTATCCCTGAAGATCTGTTTTACTTCAATTTCCTCGTGAAAATCCATCAAAGTGGGATCATCGGGATACTTTTGAAGGAGTTCATCTAGTAAGCGATTACAGGTTTCCCAATCTGCCTTTTGGAAATTTGTGAGCAAAGACACATAAGCAGGATCAACAACCAGGCTCTGACTGGCATTGATTTTGCCAGGCGCTTCTGGATAGGATGTGTTGTCATCAACATGCGATTGTGAAGTCTGGTCGTTGTCTGTCATTCTCTCATCCAATTCTAAATGGTCCTTTTCTCTCTCAAGTTCTTCTTAACCCAGTAGAGTCAGTATCCTTGGGATCAGCGGCCCCAGGATGACAATTAATAATGCAGGCAAGATCAATAATGCCAATGGGATGATCATTTTTGCCGGCAGGCGATAGGCGATCTCTTTTGCTTTAAAATGCCGGATAATTCGGAATTGTTCTGCCTGGCTGTGAAGCACATCTGCGATCCGCATACCCAACGTTTCGGATTGAATAATGATGGTCACAAAGCTGGATAACTCCGACACATCCAGGCGTTGACTCATATTACGCAATGCATCCGCACGTGAAACACCCACTTCCATTTCAGAGGAAACCCGCCGGAATTCAGCCCCGATCGCATTTTGCATCTGTTCGCCTACCCTTTGCATTGCCTGATCGAAGCCCAGTCCCGCATCTGCGCAAACAGATAACAGGTCCAATGCATCAGGAAATTCTCTTTCAATCCTTTGTTTTACTTTGCTTACCTCTGCATTCAGCCAGACATTGGGAAGAAGAGAGAAAAGGATGATCAGCAGTATCCCTGCCAGAAGCATCAGGTTGGAGTATTGCGAACCGGTTTGAACCGTCGCACCTATTCCTTGTTGCCCTCTGGAAAGGAAATTCCCAAATTGACCAAAATTGCGCAAGTTCATGAGAAATGCCAACGCAATCCCCAGGATCAAAAATATCAGACGCACCGCAAAAAATTCTCTTGCACGTAAATTTCCGGGGTTGCGGATGATGGATAATTTTCGATCTGTTTCTGCGATGGTTTGTTTTGGGGCATATTTACCCAGATAAGCAAATAACTTCTTTACTCCTGCTATCAGAGTTCGATCAAGAAAGAGTTCAGAGAAATGCTGTTGTTGAATCGGTGCGACCTGGTTGGTGTTGGTTTTCGTACGACTCTGGTATGAAACAAACTCATGCAACCTTTCTGTGGTGTCAGTCGTTTTTCCAGTGCGGTAGGCAATGAATATCAACAAGACCCCTGCCAGAAGCAAACCAATGACCAATGTCGTTATGATAAAAGTTGAACTCATTTTCGCCTGTATCCTTAAACAACTATGTGCGCTAATTTTCTTAACCAGACATTACCCAGAAGAATTCCAATAAGTGCAATGAGGAAGAGGATCCTGGTAATTGGATTATCCAGCGCACCCGAAAAATAACCCGGGCTGAGAAAGAAGATGAGTATCGCGGTAATAAACGGGAGAAATGTAAGCAAGTAACTGGCATAGCGTGCATAAGAAGTCAATGCTCTTACCTCGCCCAACAACGCGATACGGTTTCGGATGGTTTCTGTTACTGCAGTCAGCATCAGTGAAAGATTCCCTCCCACCTGGCTGTTGATAATGATCGCAGTCACCACCATTTGCAGGTCATCGCTTTCCATTCGCGCTGAAAGGCTTTCAAGTGACTGGCTGAGGGGTATACCGAACTGAACCTCCCGCTGCACACGCCCAAATTCTTCTCCAGCGGGTGCAGGCATTTCACGAACCACCACTTCCAGAGACTGGAGCAAGCTAAAACCTGCCTGAACAGCACCTCGGATGAGTACCAAAACATCTACCAGTTGATCCTGGAATTTCTTTTGTCGTTTAAATATGCTCTGTTGCAAGAATAACCCGGGAATCAGGTAAAGAGTCACTCCAACAAAAAGGCCTAAAATAAAAGAGCGTGAAATAGCCCAACCCAGGAGCAGACCGACTACTCCGCTAATAATTTGGATCAACACATACTCAGTGACAGTGATCTGCCAGTTGGAGCTGAGCAATTTTTGTTGAAGTTTCTTACTCGCCAGTACAGAAAGAAAGCTGTTCATTCGATTGCGAAACCCGCTTACTCTGACCGTATGACGGATCACCGGTTGAATAATATGGGTTTCTTCAGGTGGCGATTCAACAAACCTCCCCAGGCGTTCTTTGACACTACTGGTAGAAAGAATTGAATATAAATAAACTCCCAGCAATACAAAGAATCCTGTAATCGCGATAATGGCAACCAGTAGGAAAATGACAGTTTGACTGCTCAAATTACACCTTGAAGAAATCTTCTAACCTAGTCGAGAGGTTCGCAGCAATACATCAGAAGAAACCTCAGTGTGAACTCTTGGACCTGTTGGCGCAGCAAGGTCTAGCAAGTTGTTGGCAATCTTGTGATATGCCTTTGCTATGGGGTGATTGGCACGTTTGATGATCATCGGTACTCCTTCATTCAATGCTGCCAACGCCAGGTTATCGTCAGATGGGATCACGCCAAATATCTTCGTCCGAAGCACTTTCTCCACCTCATTCAATGCAACATCATTTTTCCCGCTCACTTTATTCATCAAAAGCAGGATCTTTTCTCGTGGGTAAGATAATGTTCGGCAAATATCCAGGAAGAGTCTGGCATTCCGCAGCGATGCCAGGTCAGCGTTAAGTACCAGGATCACTTTCTGGCAGGAATCCATTAAGGTGACCACTTCATCATTCAGATAATTTCCACCGTCAATCACCATGTTTGGGAAGATATGCTGTAATCCCTGAATGACGGAAAACAGGTCATCCGGCCGGATGGATTGAGCTACTGACGCAGAGAACGGGCTCGGAAGAACCTGGATTCCCGAAGTATGCCTGATGACGATTTGCCTTACAAGCGTTTCATCAAGCGAGGCCACATGAGGTATCAGGTCAATGATCGAATTGGCAGTTTTAATGTTGAGCATTAATCCAATATCACCAAATAGATGCTTGCCATCCACCAAAAGGACCTCTTCTCCACATTCCTGATACAACGCAATGGCCAGGTTGGCTGCAACGGTAGAACAGCCAACCCCTCCTTTCGGGCTGAAGATCAAGAAACTTCTATCAGGTCGGAAGGGATCTTTCCCCTGACCAGGCTGGCTTCCAGGACCTGTGATGCGTGAATGCAATTCCCTCACCCTCTTCATTGTGCTCAGCAAATTCACATGAGAGAAAGGATAAGGTATGAATGCCCTCGCACCTGCCAGGATCACGCGGTTTGCGTTCGCGATTTCTTCTTCTGGAATGATCACAATAATTGAGACATCAGGATGAAGAATGGTAATATCATCAATGGTGTCAAAAATCTCATCGGGTGCGCTGTACTGGTAATCGTATAAAACAATATCAGGCAATAGAGATTTCACTGCTTGAACAACGCCGTCTTCAAGATAAGAAGCATCTTGCAGATGAAATTCTTTGTCAGATTCAAATACAGTGTCCACTTCCTTTGACAGAACGTCATTTTTGGAAATAACCAATACTTTTACGGCTGTGGGAGAGGGATCAGGTGCCATACTTTGACTTTGCTCCTTCCATTTATGGGACAATGCCCAATCCATATAGTTCTACAATGTATTCTTTGGTGACGGGAATAAGTTCAAAATTTCCGCGAGAGGTAGGAGCACGTAAAACCATATCGAATGTGGCTCCGGTATCAACCAGATGCTTCAGTAGTAATGCATCCTGGGGAGGTAATGCCAACAAGTAAGCCAGTACCTTTGTTTGACCACGCTTGGGTGCTGCATTGGGTTCGGTTTGCTGTGTTTCTTCGCCTTTCACTTCAACAATGTCAGCGACCAGGGCAGTGACATTCACCGCCTGATAAGCATCCATCGTGATGATCCGCTCCACCTTTTCCCCTTCCGTTTCTGTTTGAGCTGGATTTGTGGTGGTTTCACCTTCAACTGCACCAATTTTGCTCACATCTATGCTGATCGTCGCCAGAATATCCACAATATCGCCCCGCTCGATAACACTATTGACACTCATCAAATCATCTGCGGGAAAAGCAAATAACACGTGGTTGTCACTCAATATATAGGCAATATCATGATTGATATTCGTTGGATCAGCAAGGTTGTGCTTCAGGATCATTTCCCCCTGGACAAGGTCAGTTTTTACAAATTTATTGACGACATCTTCAACATTGGTCATTGCATCGCGTGGCACAAACTCTGCCGGCATGGTAACCGTTGTGATATCGGTATCTCCGATGAGATCACCCAGGAACATGTCATGAGTGGTGACTACAACGGTTATTTTTGTCTTTTCTTCTTCATCCGTTTTAGCAGCTTCCAAAGCAGCCTGGGATGAGATCTGCTTGTTCAATGCAATTGCAACAATGACTGCAATCGCCAATAAAACAACGCCAATGAGTGCAAACAAAATGGTTTTAACTTTTTTATTCAAGGCAATATCTCCCTTTACAAATCGAGATGGCCAAAACACACTCAGGGAACTCAAGAACCGATTTTAAATTTCAAGATTGCAGATAATTCCAGCTTACCTGGTGAGTGAAATAACGTTAACTCCCAGATCAATACCTCCGGTTCCATACGCAAGATCAACCGGGTAATTGTCAACAAAGTATCCTTCGATGGTTTTTAC
>JBDKSY010000317.1:0-3207 GCA_039680395.1 Anaerolineaceae bacterium
CCAAGCGGATCAACCGGCTGGGAGAACTGGCATACAATTTGTGGTGGGTATGGAATCCCGAAGCACAATTACTCTACAGAGTTATTGATCAAACCAATTGGGAAAAGGTATATCATAATCCAGTTGCTTTTTTAAGGAATGTAAGCCGCCCAGCAATCAATGCAGTACTGAACGATCGTTATTATTTAGAGATGTACGACCGTGTCTTTCACGCATTTGACGAGCATCTTTCGACGAAAGATACCTGGTTTTCACGCACATACCCTGAATGCACTGATAAGAACATTGCCTACTTTTCTTTTGAATTTGGTCTTCATGAGTGCTTGCCTGTTTATGCAGGTGGGTTGGGTGTACTTTCAGGAGACCACCTGAAAGAAGCCAGTGATCTCGGATTACCCCTTGAAGCAGTTGGGTTTGTCTACAACCAGGGATACTTCATTCAACGTATCACTGAAGATGGCTGGCAGGAAACGCGCAATGCATACATTGATTTCAATGAGAAACCTGTCCTCCCAATTCTCACGCCAGACGGTAAGCCATTGACAATTTCAGTTGACCTGCCCGAGCGAAAAGTAAGTGCTCGCATCTGGCTGGTTCAAGTAGGACGGATCCCACTCTATCTGCTTGACACCAATCTGGAGGAAAATAATCCTTCTGACCGCCAACTGAATGCCAAGCTTTATTCGAATGACCTCGAAACACGCATCAGCCAAGAATTCATGTTGGGCGTAGGTGGCGTAAGGGCACTCCGCCAGTTGGGCTACAACCCGGATGTCTGGCATATGAATGAAGGCCATTCTGCATTCTTAATACTCGAGCGCGCTCATGAGTTGGTTCAAAAAGGCTTAAGCTTCGATGAAGCAATTGCAAAAACTCGCAGCATGAATGTATTTACTACTCATACACCCGTCCCGGCTGGTAATGACCAGTTCCCTCTTTGGTTGATAGAAAAATATAGCCATAATGCCACTCAAAAACTGGGGTTAAGTTTCGACCAATTCATTGATCTTGGGCGCCAACCACAAAGCTGGGGCGACATGTTCTCTATGCCGGTGCTGGCACTGAAACACTCCGATGGCAGAAATGCTGTTTCTGAATTGCATGGAGAAGTCTCACGCAAAATGTGGAATTTCCTCTGGCCTGATCGTAGTGAAGAGGATGTACCTATCACCCATATTACCAATGGTATTCATACGGGAAGTTGGATTGCGCGACGGATGGGGTTGTTATTCAACCGCCATCTGGGTTCTGATTGGAAACAACACCTGGATGAAATGGATACCTGGACTCGAGTGGAAAATATCCCAGACGGCGAGTTGTGGGCTGTGCGTAATCACCTGAAAAGAAAATTAACAATGTTTGCCAATGAACGTGCCCGTCAAAGCTGGTCAACCGGTGGAGTTACACCAGTACAGGTTGTTGCCAGTGGGGTGTTACTTGAACCTTATGCATTAACAATTGGCTTTGCTCGCCGGTTCGCAACATACAAGCGTGCAGATCTTATTCTTCATGATTTTGAACGGTTGTTGAAGATCATCAACGATCCATCCATGCCTGTACAGATCATCTTTGCTGGTAAAGCTCACCCCGCAGATGAACCAGGAAAACTGATCATTCAGGAAGTGTATCGTTCCATTAAAGATTCCAAGACTGCTGGACGCCTGGTGTTTCTGGAAGACTATGATATGAATGTTGCCCGTTATCTTGTGCAAGGAGTGGATGTATGGTTGAACACTCCTCGACGTCCCAACGAAGCATCTGGTACATCGGGAATGAAAGCGGTATTGAACGGCGTACTTCATTTTTCTGTTCTGGACGGTTGGTGGCATGAAGCCTACAACGGGCGCAATGGTTGGGCCATAGGCAGCGACGTAGACTACACTGACGCCAAACAGCAGGATGAAATTGATTCAGCATCGTTATATGACACACTTGAAAACGAGATCGTTCCGCTGTTTTATCACAATCGCACGTCAGATTCCCTTCCGGTAGAATGGATTGCAATGATCAAAGAATCCATCCGCACCCTGGCACCTCAATTCTGCACCCGGCGCATGGTAAAAGAATATATGCAGCAGATGTATCTTCCTGCCATGCAATCAGATGTGCACTAAAACTATCATTTCGGAGAAATAAAATGGAATTTTTACTAAGTCCGGCTGCCTGGTTGGCAGCTTTAGCAATTTTTGCTTTACGCGTAGCGGATATGGCATTAGATACCGTGCGTGTCTTATTTGTAGTCCGTGGAAAGAAAGCACTTGCCTGGATACTGGGTTTTGTGCAATCATTGATCTTTGTTGTAGCCATCACCGCCGTGCTAGACAACATCATGGCGAACCCCTTGAAAGTTTTAGGCTATGCGGCAGGGTTTGCAACAGGAAATGTCCTGGGGATGTACATCGAAGAACGGCTGGCGATCGGTCACATCCACATGACGATCATCTCACCAACACGTGGAAATGCAGTGGCCGAACAGCTTCGTGCCGGCGGTTATGGCGTTACCGATATACCAGCCCGCGGGAAAAGCGGCATGGTTTCTGTGCTTCTGGTGAATGTATTCCGGCGTGATGTAGATAAAGTAGAAAAGATCGTCCGGGAAGCAGACTCAGAGGCATTCATTACCGCAGAGGATGTGCGGCCAATTCGGCGGGGTTTTTGGCGGGCTTAATGCTTCACTACCCGCTTTACAACCAATCGCAAACCATTCAACCTGACAACTTCAATTTCTTCGCCTGGTAAAATTTCAGTTTCTCCTTCATCTAGCGTGGCTCCCCACAACTCTCCACCCACCTGCACGTTACCATCTGGGTTGAGAGTTGTTTTTACTACGCCATGTTTTCCAGGCAGAGTCTCGCTTCCCGTCCTTACAGGCGCGTGCTGAGCTCTAATGGCAACCCGGATGATGATCAAGAACGTGATCCCAATGAATATGCCAGTGCCAATTACCAGTGGTACAGAAATGGGAGGTACTCCGGGAAGCCGGACAGTATTAAACAACACTAATCCACCTGTTATAAATGAAGCTACTCCTGCAATCGTTAATGCCCCATGCGTTGGCGCTTTTATATCAACAATAAATAATATAAAAGCTACGATCAAAAAGATGATACCAAACCAGTTTACCGGCAGAATACCGATCCCATAGATCGCTAACAAAATACACACCACGCCAATGAACCCAGCCACCCAACCTCCGGGGCTAGAAAG
>JBDKSY010000318.1:0-1668 GCA_039680395.1 Anaerolineaceae bacterium
TGTGGAAGCGGGTATCAATATCGGATTCTGGCGTATGTAGCAGCCCGGGATGCCGATTGGTCTTCACTCTACCAGTATTCTTCTGCATCTGGCAGCACAAAAACCTGTGGGGTACCTCCCCAGGTGACCGGGCTTGCGGGTGAAGCACGCTCGATCACTTCAATTCAATTATCATGGAATGATATTCTGGATGATGAGACTTCTTACCGAATTGAACGCTCACCCAATGGGAGTTCAGGATGGACGCTGATTGGCACCACTCAGGCAGATGTCGTCACCTTTGTGAATTATGAGTTGACCAACGGTACCACTTATTATTACCGGGTGGCAGGGGTGAATTCCTATGGCACAGGAACATTCAGTGCTGTCTCCAATGCCACCACATTTAGTAGCGGGTTGTTCATCCCTATCATCAACCCATAAGGGATCATACCTTTCAAAAACGTGTATAGACAATTTTTTCAATAATTTTCAACTTATAGTACAATCTCTAATCAAACATTTCGGAGAAATAAATAATGAAAGAATTAAAAGATCGCATCCTTTCAAAAGGTCAAAACCTGGGTGGAGGCATCCTTAAGGTAGATAGTTTTGTCAATCACCAGGTGGATCCTCTTTTGATGGAAGCCTGTGGGAAGGAACTTGCCCGGCGGTTTGCTCACGTTGGAGCAACCAAAGTGCTTACTGCAGAAATTTCAGGTATTGCCCCAGCTCTTATGACAGCTAAATTCATGAATTTACCAGTCGTTTATGCCCGCAAGAGCAAACCTGTTACCATGCCCGACCAGGTTTATCTTACCCTGGCTCCCTCCCATACGAAAAAACGCATGGTAGAACTTATCGTATCCCCTGAATATCTGGCAAAAGGGGAAAAAGTCTTGATCATTGATGATTTCCTCGCATCGGGTGCTACGATTTTAGGATTAGTACAACTGGCAACCACAGCGGGTGCTGAAATGGTAGGAATTGGTACCCTTATTGAGAAGACTTTTGAGGGCGGGCGCGAAGCTCTTGCATATCTTAATGTGCCGATCGAATCGCTGGTGGCCATTACATCACTGGATGATGGCAAGATCGAAATTGCAGATTAGTTCGAAAACGTAGTCATTATGTCCAGACCTGATACCATAGCTGTTTTGGATTTTGGTTCGCAGTACAGCCAGTTGATCGCACGACGGGTGCGAGAATTACAGGTGTATTGCGAATTATTCCCCTGGAATGCCGATCCAACCAAAGTCCTTGCCATTCATCCAAAGGCATTCATCCTTTCCGGAGGTCCAGCCTCTGTTTACGAAAAGGATGCGCCATTTTTGCCTTCCTACGTTCTGGAAAGTGGATTGCCTGTGCTGGGTATTTGCTATGGCATGCAGGCATTAACGCAGGCACTGGGTGGTAAGGTGGCTGCTTCAGGCAAGCGTGAGTACGGTCTGGCAGAGATCCATGTAAATGAACACAATCCTTTGATCCATGAAGCAGGCCTGCAGGTCTGGATGTCACATGGCGATCGGATCGAAGAAGTACCATCTGGTTTTTCTATCCTGGCAAGCAGTAGTCACAGCCCGATTGCAGCCATGGGTGACGAAGTACGCAAATATTATGGGCTGCAATTCCACCCGGAAGTACGGCATACCCAGCATGGGACTGAAATTCTTGAACGTTTTGTGGTGA
>JBDKSY010000319.1:0-6430 GCA_039680395.1 Anaerolineaceae bacterium
TGGCAGTTCTTTCCATGATCGCTTTGGCAAGCTTTGAGGTGATCACTCCATTAGGGCAAGCTGCGCAGTACCTGGAGAATAGCTTGAAAGCTGCCAACAGGTTATTCCAGATCGCTGATTCGGAACCCGAACTACCTGAGATTAGAAATCCTCGCATGATGCCTGCAGCACCTGACCTGAAACTGACCAGTATTGGTTTCTCCTATCAGGAAGATGATGTGCTGGCTGACTTCTCAATAGAGCTTCCTTTCAAGAAAAGAATTGCCGTGGTTGGACCGAGTGGATCAGGGAAATCCACCCTGTTAAGATTGCTCGAACGGTTTTATGAAATTCAGCAGGGTGATTATTTGATCAATGGTATTTCAGCCAAAGAATATTCAGCTTCCAGCGTCAGAAATTGCATGGCAATTTTGGACTCAAAGCCCTATATTTTCCAGAAAACTATTCGAGAAAATTTAAAAATGGCAAAACCTGATGCGGATGACCAGGAACTATTACGCGTATTGGAAATGGTGAACCTTCTTCCCTGGTTGAACCAGCAGAAAAAAAGTCTTGATAGTTTTTTGGGAGAACAGGGGAAGCAGATGAGCGGTGGAGAACTCCAGCGGTTTGGGCTGGCTCGATGTATGTTACGCGACAGTGCCATCTGGTTACTGGATGAACCCACCGCAAACCTGGATGTAGAACTTGAACGCCAGATGATCTCATTGCTTGAGAATGGTACCCGCGGAAAAACCTTGGTATGGATCACTCATCATCTCACCGGGCTGGAATTCATGGACGAGATCGTCTTTTTGGAAAAAGGAAAGATCATAGAGAGGGGGAGTGAAAAAGAATTGCTTGCCCGGCAAGGAAAATATGCGGGATGGGTGAATTTACAGCATGCAAAGAATTGGGAAATCGAAACTCTAGGTTGATGTGAGCCCCAATGTTTCTGCGGAAAGCGCGCCAGCTCTTAAGATGCGCGGTTCAGGGGTTGTGCAATCCACAACGGTCGAAGGAATACCGCCGGGAGTCTTTCCGCCATCGAGGATCAATTCGATCCTGCCATTAAGTTGGTCTGCAACCTCTTCCGCAGAGACTGGACTTTCTTGACCGGAGATATTTGCTGAGGTAGTTGCAAGGGGACCCATCAACCGGAGTAATTCCCGCGCAAACGCATGGTCGGGCATGCGGATGCCGATGGTTGGGAATGGGCTTAAGTTTGGTGGCAGGTCAGGGTGGATGGGGAAGATCAGTGTGAGGGCGCCAGGCCAGAAGTGTTGAGCAAGCGATGTTGCCAAAGGAGGAACGGAAACGGTCAATTGCTGCAAGTCAGAGACATCACCGATCAAGACGGCAATCGCTTTACTCTGCGAGCGTTCTTTCACCTGGTAAAGACGATCAATTGCCTTACTGTCGCGCAGCAGGCAACCAAGCCCATAAACCGTATCCGTTGGAAATGCGACAAGACCACCAGTTAGCAGAACAGCTCGAGCAATTTCAAGCGCATGTGGATCGTTGATGTGAACTATTTGAGTGTTCATCTATTGCTCTATTTTAAGCAGGCGAGGTTTTTCTGCAAGATCATTGAGGATGGTAATGTTTGCATGGGGAAATGCAAGGCTGGCATCTGCAAGAACCGGTTCTTTCAGAGTCTCTTCAATTTCACAAAGAAGTAACCCGGGAGTATTCAACCTCTTCACAGATTGTTCGAGTAAGCGGTGGATCGTGTTTGTACCGTCCCAACCACCATCAAGAGCCAGTCGGGGTTCCCAATGAGAGACAGGCAAGGTTACAAAGGTTGGGGTAGGGATGTAAGGAGGATTTGCACAGATCAGGTCAAACTGGTGTTGCGTTGCCATTAAAAGGTTGGACTGAACCAGATCAATGCAGTTCTGCAGATCATACCGTTCGATATTCTTTTTCGCAATGCGCAATGCTGGACGTGAGACATCCACAGCCAGCCAGTGTGTAGAGGCATGATTTTTCGCGATGCTGATCGCGATGCAGCCTGTGCCGGTTCCAACATCCAGTGCATGGCTGGCATGGGGATGGATCTTTAACCAGCGCAGTGATTCATCAACAATGAGTTCAGTTTCAGGTCGCGGTATCAACACTGCATCACTGACCTGAAAAGAAAGACCGTAGAACTCCCATGTACCTATCAGGTAGGGGAGAGGATAACCTGCTTCCAAGAAGGTAAGCTGTTCATCCAGTATCAGGAGAGTCTCATCATCAATTAGATTTTCGGGATGTGCAAGTAACCAGGATCTGTTGGTGTTCAATGTATTCGCAAGCAGCACTTCCACATCGAGAGCTGCGGTTTCACTATTCTTACTAATTTTCTGTCGTGCAAGGGAGAGCCATGCGCGGATGCTAGTCGTCATTTTCGCCCAGGCCGGTTGCTGCCAGCCTGCCAGCTTCATCCTGAACAGATAGTTCTTCGATAAATTCGTCAATATTCCCGTTCATAACAGAATTCAAGTTGAATGACGAATAGTTGATGCGATGATCGGTCACCCGTGATTGAGGGTAATTATACGTGCGAATTTTTTCTGATCGTTCTCCTGTACCAACTTGAGAGCGACGGGTTGCATCTTCGACCTGACGGCGCCTTTCCTCCTCGATTTCGTATAGGCGAGCTCGGAGGATGCTCATGGCTCGAAGTTTATTTTGTAGCTGTGAACGTTCATCCTGGCAGGCGACCACCATTCCCGTTGGAATGTGGGTAAGGCGAACAGCGGTTGAGTTCTTCTGCACATTCTGCCCACCTGCACCTGCAGAGCGGTAAACGTCAATTTTAATATCTGACTCGGGAATTTCTATATCCACATCTTCAACTTCTGCCAGCACTGCAACGGTGACGGTGGAGGTATGGATGCGTCCCTGGGCTTCTGTGACAGGTACGCGCTGCACGCGATGCACACCTGATTCATACTTTAATTGCGAATAAGCGCTTTTCCCCTTGATCATAAAGATGATCTCTTTAAAACCACCGATACCAATTTCATTTTGCGAAAGGACTTCAACTTTCCAGCGGCGCTTTTCTGCAAATAATGAGTATAAGCGGTAAAGGTCTGCAGCAAAGAGTGCAGCTTCATCACCACCTGTACCCGCCCGGATCTCCATAATGACGTTGCGGTCATCCCGTTTATCTTTTGGTAGCAGTAAGTTCTTTAGTTTATGTTCCAGTTCTTCCACCTGGGGACGCAGGATTTCGAGATCTGCACGCGCGAGTTCGCGCATATCTTCATCATCACCGTTGAGTAAGATCTCTTCCTGTTCGATCTGCTCCAACATATTTCGATATTCTTTTGCTACCGTGGTAACAGGCAATAATTCAGCGCGCTCTCGGGCAAGCTCTGCGACCCGTTGATAATCTGAAGCATTCTTTTCAAGTTCAGCATTTATTTCGTTTAATCGGTTCTCGATTGCTACCGTTTTATCTAGCATAAATTACTTCCATTCTTTGTCTATCAATATCAGCAAGCAAATAATTATACCAGAGCGGAAATCCTCTACGATAAGAAAATTCGTAGTAAGGAGATCAACTTATCCGCAGGACCAAAATCGCAGGTCTACCGTGGAAGGAAAATATCACACTCATTGATCCAGGTTAAGAATTAAAGACTCACATAAAAAATTACCTTCGCAGTATTCAAGGCTCTGCGAAGGTAGGTTTTGTTCATCAAAAATTTAGATAGATTGTTTTTTCAGTGCTGCAAGTATCTTCTCAGGTGTAACTGGAAGATCATTGAATTCTACATTGACTGCATTGGAAATGGCATTCACGATCGCTGGCACAACAGGGACCAGGGAACACTCACCGATACTCTTTGCACCAAATGGGCCGCCATACTCCAGCTCTTCGACGAATCCAATACGAATATTTTCAGGCATTTGAGCTGCATGGATCATGGGATAAGATCGCAAAGAAGTATTTTTTACTCTGCCCTTTGCATCCAATTCAAGCCCCTCGCAAAGCGCCCAACCCATTCCCATCTGAATGGCGCCTTCGATCTGTCCTTCTGCACCGATTGGGTTAAGAACGCGCCCAATATCATGCACCGCTGCATAATCCAGCACTTTCACCTCACCGGTTTCTGTATCAACCTGGACCCTGGCATAATGAGCACCATAGGAGTGAGCCATTGCAAACGATTTGTGCGTAATGACGACACATAGATCCTCTGTGTATTTCGTGCGTGAAAGCATGGCGACCTGACCCAGGGTGACACTGCCTTTCGAGGAATGTACTGCATTGTCATGGAAGGTCAGTTCCGATTCCTCTACATTCGTTAGCTCTGCTGCTAATGGCTGGAGCTTCGCTCGCAGTGCCCTGGCAGCATTGAGAGCCGCATGGCAACCTAAAAATGCACCACGGCTGGCATAATCACCCATTTGATAGAGAACTATGTCGGTGTCAGTCTGTACGAATTCGATCCGATCCAGAGAAATACCCAACTCCTCAGAAATCATCTGGCTCTGGGTTGTGATTGCAAGATTACCCATCTCATGAGAGCTGGTGAATAACACAACTGTTCCATCATCATTCATCTTGAGGATCATTCCCTGGGTATCCGTACGAAAACCGTACGTACCGTTCCCGTGTACACCCACGGCAAGACCTACCCCAATGCGATAGCGTCCGGTGGATGCTTTCTGCTCTCTGACTGCATTCTCGTATCCGATCAGTTCTGCGGCTTTTTCCAGGCAATCCAGTGGGTGTGCATTTCCATGCGAAACGCCATCACGCGCATCTACACCGCCTATGTCGGTAAGGTTCTTGCGCTGCAGGTCAATCAAGTCAATCCCCAGTTTCTTAGCGATCTTGTTCATTTGACACTGTTGTGCATAGAACAGTTGCGGGGATCCGTAACCACGCATCGCACCAGCAATAGGTGTATTAGTGATGACAGGCAATCCCAAGTATCGCAGATTCTTTGTTTTATGAACTTTGAAGAATTTTCCGCATTGAGCCCAGACAACGGTGCTGCTGCCACTGGCATATGCACCCGCATTGCAGATCATTTTGACTTCTTCAGCGGTAATGGTCCCATCCCGCTTTACACCCGTCTTCATTTCGATGATCATCGCGTGGCGGGTGCGCGTTGAGCAGATATCTTCATGACGGGTCAGTTGCAGCTTAACCGGTCTTCCTGTTTTCATGGCTAACAGAGAGGTTATATGTTCGAGGATCACATCAACTTTACCGCCAAAGCCGCCACCTACGCCAGGTACAATGACCCGTACTTTACTCATAGGCAAATCAAAGATCTTTGCCAGGTTGTAACGGATGGCAAATGAATCTTGTGAAGATGCGTACACCGTTAGTTTGCCCATACTATCAAAGTTGGCAATGCAGGCTCGAGTTTCGATTGCGCCATGATGAATTGCAGGCAGGGTGAAGCGGTCTTCGAATATCTCGTCAGCTTCAGCAAATCCAGCTTCCACATTTCCCGCCTCCTGGAAAACTTTCACAATTAGGTTGCCTTTTTCCAGATCACCGGTATGATGGATTATATAAGCATCGTCAGCCAGCCCCTTTTCAGGATCGAAGTTTACAGGAAGTTCTTCGTAATCCACTTCGATCAACTTGACAGCTTTTTGAGCGGTCTTTTCATCATCAGCTGCCACGGCTGCCACGATGTCGCCAACATAACGCACCGTATCATCCAATAATCGTTCGGTTTGATATTCCTCTATCGTCTCACCGCAACTATTAAAATATTTACGGGGAGCATCTTTATAACAAACCACAGCTCTCACCCCAGGAACTGCCCAGGCTTTTTCTGTGTTGATATTGCGAATTTTGGCATGAGGTACCGGGCTTGTCAGGATCCTTCCATATAGCATGTGAGGTAACTTCATATCTGCAACATACTTGAATTGCCCGGTTGCTTTTAACTTCCCATCGCGGATGGGAACGCGTTTTCCAACCATTCCATTTTTCGGCTCTTCAATTCTGCTGTCTTTTTTGACAATGTATGTCTGCGTTTCGGTATTTAACTCTTTTTCATTCATGGTTACGTTACCTCATTTATGCTGACTGTCGCATCATTTCTGAAGCTAATTGGATTGCATCAATGATCTTGACATACCCTGTGCACCGGCAAAAGTTATTAGAAAGAGCAGCCTTGATCTCATCACGTGTGGGAGTGGGGTTTTTATCCAGGAACGCCTTTGCTGTCATGATCATACCCGGAGTGCAATAGCCGCATTGGATTGCACCAGTTTCGACAAATGCCTGCTGAACAGGATGAAGCGTCATCCCATCGGATAAACCTTCGATTGTCAGAATCCTTTTTCCAACCGCTTTCCACGCATGGATCGTGCAAGAATTGACGGCTTCACCATCAATAATGACTTTGCATGCACCACAATCACCAGTATTGCATCCGCACTTAGCGCCAGTCAGGTCAAGAGTATCACGCAATACGTCCAGCAA
>JBDKSY010000320.1:0-2815 GCA_039680395.1 Anaerolineaceae bacterium
CGTTGGTGGGATGAAGCAGTAGTTTTTAAACGATCAACTGCTTCAAGTGCAATATTAAGAGCTGTATCAACACCAATAGACATTTCTGTTCCCACCAGATCGTTATCAATAGTGGAAGATACTCCCACAACCGGAACGCCTAATTTATGCAGTGCGTACGTACCTGTTTGAGAACCATTTCCACCAATAACGACAACTGCATCAACTTTATGCTTGTCCAACATGCGCAAGGCTTTTTGCTGCCCTTCAGGTGTTTTGAACTCCAGAGATCGGGCACTACCCAAAATAGTTCCACCAGTTTGGATAATCCCACCTACATCCCTGGTACCCAAATTGCGATATTGTCCTTCGATCAAACCTTGATACCCTTGTTCAATACCAATTACTTCCCAATCATTGTCAATTGCAGTGCGAACGACTGCGCGGATAGCTGCATTCATGCCAGGTGCATCACCACCACTGGTCAATACTCCTATTCGTTTCATACTTCCTCCGAAAAATGATTTTAATTTTAACACGAATAAAAGTGAAATCAATGTCTCTCAAGGAGCAAATATTTTCTCTGCATGGATCGATCTTCTCCATTTTGCGGATTGGCGATGCGTTTGCTGTGTTTGCTTGACGAATTCCTTCTCTGAAAGTATAATTTTTCGGCCTTAATAAGAACTAATAGTAGGAGAAACCGATGGTACCGCAACCGAAACGTAAACTTTCAAAGGGTCGTCGCGACCGCCGTCGTGCCCATGATGCGATTGAAAACGCAAATTTAGTCCAGTGCTCAAACTGTGGCGAAATGCGTCTTTCACATACAGTATGCCCAAATTGTGGCTATTATCAGGGACGCGAAGTTGTTGAAATGAAGAAAGAAGAGAAAAAGAAGTAATTCTCTTTCTGAATACAGGTGGAGCACAATCACTGATAAGAACTACCAGGTTTTTACCTCTGATTATCTACATGTATATGAACATAGTCTTGTACTATAACAAGGCTATGTTTTTTTACAATTCCTTCTATCTATCAAGAATTTTTTAATAATTAATATTATCTACAAGCTTTAACTGGCAAATGATCAGAGTCGACAGTTGCTTTGCGCCAATAATCTTAATCTGATTATTAGGTTTAATTATTGACTTTTATTTTCTGCCTCCATAAAATTTCTTATTATCACGTAAATATGGCAATTGAACACATAGAGCTTACGTTTCTCATTCCAGCACTGAAGGAGTAGCCAAGACGAAAATTTATCAGGTTAATTCTATCTTCGAGAATATCGTACTTATTTAGAAATTTGATTGGAGGAATTGCAATGAATCCCTACGATTATGTTAAGAAAGAGCCATATAAGCTTTATATCAATGGTGAATTTGTCCCATCGGAATCTGGGGAGACTTTTGATATTATAAATCCTGTTAATAACCAGATTTTTGCAAAAGGGTATAAGGGTGGTTTGGCTGATGTCAACAAGGCAATTGTAGCAGCAAGAGAGGCTTTTGATCATGGACCCTGGGGGAAAATGACCAATTATCAGCGAAGCCAACTTTTATTGAAAGCAAGAGAAATCTTAGCCAGCCGGCTGGAAGAATTCGCAACCCTTGAAACACTTGATTGTGGAAAACTGTATGGTGGTGCTCTTTATTATGAGGCAATGAAGGGATTGGATGGCTTTGAATTCAGTGCTGCAAAAGCACGCTGTATTGAAGGAAAAGTGATCCCTGTTGACGGTGGCGGGCGCTATTTTAATTATGTCACCTGGTATCCCCTGGGGGTGGTTGGTGAAATCCTTCCCTGGAATGGCCCATTGATGATGGGGTCGTTCAAGGTTGCATCCATTCTTGCTGCAGGAAACACGGTAATCGTCAAGCCATCTTCCTGGGCTTCTTTAAGCATGCTTGCAATGGCTGAAGTTTTTCACGAGGCAGGTTTCCCTCCCGGCGTGGTCAATATCGTTACCGGACCAGGCGGCCTGGTGGGGAATGCCCTGGTTGACAGCCCTCTGGTGGATATGGTTTCGATGACCGGCGGCACTGAAACTGGTAGAGAAGTGATCAGGCATTCAGCAAACACGATCAAGGATCTGGCATTGGAATTGGGCGGGAAAAGTCCGAATATTATTTTCCCAGATGCTGAATTTGAAACAGCAATCAAATGGGCGAGGTCGGGTTTCACCATGGGCGGTGGTCAGATCTGTGTGGCTGGCACCCGATTGATCTTGCATAAATCCATCTATGAGGAATTCTTGAGCGCATTAAAAGTTGAATGCGAAAGCTTGAAACCTGGTGATGGATTTAACCCTGAAAGTACTCTACAAGCGATCATAACTAAGGAACATGCATCATCCATCTGGAAATACATCGAAAAAGGAAAAGCAGAAGGAGCTCGATTGGTTACAGGTGGTATCCCATATATTGATCCTGTCCTCGCTCAAGGTAACTATGTGCCACCGACCGTCTTTGCTGATGTGACTCCTGATATGACCATTTTCCAAGAAGAAGTCTTTGGCCCTGTATTGACAGTCACTCCGTTCGAGACAGAAGAAGAAGCAATAGAACTAGCCAATAAAACCGCTTTTGGTCTGGCCGGAGCTGTTTTTACCAGAGATATCGCACGAGCATTGCGCGTAGTGGATAGTATACGAGGTGGGCAGATCTATATCAACACCTATTACAGCAAAGCGATCAATGAATCGCCAGGCACTGGTTGGAAAGAAAGTGGTTTGGGCGTTGTGGCAGGAATTTACAAATATATGATCCCGAAGACGGTATTTGTGGATATGAATGATAAGACATTCCCCCCTGGATAAATCAATATTTTCTTG
>JBDKSY010000321.1:0-4486 GCA_039680395.1 Anaerolineaceae bacterium
CGCTCATTGCTGATCACTGCCACACCAAAACCGGAATGGTGATCCCTATACTAATCCTCTAATGGAGTAAGAATGCCTATTCATTTTGGAACTGACGGCTGGAGAGCCGTTATCTCAGACACGTTCACATTTACGGGGCTGCGTCAGGTTACCCAGGCGATTGCAGATGCTGCGGCATCAGCCGAATGGGAAAATGGTCTTTCGCAGATGGATGAAGCCAGTAAAAGACGCATGGTGGTTGGTTTTGATACGCGCTTCCTTTCTGACCGTTATGCCAAGGAAGTTGCCCGGGTATTAGCCGCCAATGGCTTTACCGTGCATCTCAGCCAATCTGATGCACCTACACCGGTTATTTCCTATGCAGTGAAAAATCTCCATGCAGCCGGTGGAATTATGATCACTGCTTCGCATAACGCACCCCGCTACAACGGCGTGAAATTAAAATCTCCTTACGGGGCATCCGCTTCAACAGAGCAATGTCGAAGGGTTGAAGTTTACCTTAATGATAATGAAGAAAAAGGCCGCGGCCCAAACCTGATGGATTTCGAACAGGCGAGCGAAGCAAAGAATATTGTACGTTTCAATCCCATACCGGCTTATTACGAACATTTGCGCAGCCTGATCAATTTTGATGTTATTGCAGATTCGCAAATGCGGGTTGTGGTTGATTCTATGTACGGTTCTGGGCGTGGAGCCATTCGCGGTATTTTACAGGGTACTGGTTGTGAGGTATACGAAATTCGGGGTGAAATGAACCCCGGGTTTGGTGGTGTACACCCCGAGCCGATCACACGGTATCTGGGTGCGCTGGCGGGTGCAATCAGCACCGGCGCTGGTGATTTTGGACTTGCCACTGATGGCGATGCAGATCGTATCGGTGCGATGGATGAACGCGGTAACTTTGTTGATCCACATAAGATCATGGCGCTCGCTTTACGATATCTGGTTCAAAAACGTGGGTGGAGTGGTTCAGTGGTTCGCACCGTTTCCACCACCCGCATGATAGACCGGCTGGCAGCAAAATATGGATTAGCCGTTCATGAAACACCTGTCGGTTTTAACCATATTGCCGATATTATGCAAAGTGAAGATGTTCTCATTGGCGGTGAAGAATCAGGTGGCATTTCTTTCAAAGGTCATATTCCAGAAGGTGATGGCATATTAATGGGATTGTTGCTTTTAGAGATCATCGCTGATGCAAAAACCACCCTTTATGACCTTGTTCAAGATTTACTTAAAGATGTAGGTCCTGCCTTCTATGAACGCACTGATTTGCGGTTGGTGCGCCCGGTCAATAAGGCAGTGATCACCCATAAACTACAAAACGAAGCTCCTGCCAGCCTGGGAGGAGAACGATTGATCAACATCAGCACTCTGGATGGGGTGAAATACCTCATGGCTGATGAATCATGGCTTCTCATCCGACCTTCAGGTACAGAACCTGTATTGCGAGTGTATGCTGAAGGAAGATCGCAAGAAATGGTGAAAGCCTTATTGGGATTTGGCGAATCAGTCGCAGCAAAATTAGCTTAACGAAAGAAGATTTGATGAACAAAAACCGTCTCTGGAAAATTCCAGAGACGGTATTTTTTTGATATCAAACCCAATTATTTCCCGGGTGAGATCATTCAGAACAAGGAATAATCATCTTGCAGGTTGATGTATTCTATCTTGTCGAAGTGCGTAAACGTCTGGCTACAAATAATATGACGATGCCCAGCAATGCCAATCCAAACAGGCCTGGCAGGCCAACTTCATCAGCAAAACCCGTGGTTGGCAAAGCGGTAGGTTGGGCTGTCAGGGTTCCCGCAGCCGCAGCGGTTGGATTCCCCTGGGCAGCTTGCGTGAGCAGTGCAGCCACAGTTGCGGTACGAGGATCTCCAAGGTCGGCAGCAGTCACTGGTTCTACTGTAGCGGTAGGTTCCGGGGTATCTGTTGGGAAAACAATAACGGGAGTTGGGCTGGGTGCTTCAGTTTCTACCGGGATCAATGTAGCGCTGGGTGTCAACAGCAACCCGCTTTCATAAGCCTGCTGCGTTGCAGCCTGCACTGTCATTGTGTTTTCAGCATTGATCTGTGCAGCTTCATCTAATTTACTGGTATTTTGCATATACAGCAGTCCAATACCAACAGCTGCTGCCACCAGGGTAATTGCGCCAATGATGCCAATGATTGTGATGAAAGCCCGATTGCCAGGTTTGTTTGGTTCTGGCTCTGGCTCAGGTTGCGGATTTTCTTCATCAAATGGTTCCATCAAATTCTCATCTATTTGGTCGCTCATGGCGTTCCTCCTTGTTACAACACTGAATGAATTATTCTAGCACATCTAAATTTACCAAGGGAACATGGATCCTTTGGTTACTGGTCAATCTCACAATACCGGTACGGTTTTGCAAATCAAGGTTCTCCAATACACCAACTTCCCCAGCTACTGGCTCGCCCAGAAAACGGACCTGTTGTCCAGTTCGAAAGAGCGTCGTCTCTTTGGGTTCTTTTCCTTCCGCAGGGAGTGCAATAGTTATTTCAGGTCTGTTCTCTGAAAAAGGATCCCAGATGGAAGCCAGCATGGAGACCTGACGGTCAGTATTGCTGGTAAGAATAGTGTACGCGTTATGGTTGACAGGAATTCGACCAAAACCTTCGGTCAGAATGATTGCGTAAGGCATGGAAATGGCTAAAGGAACCAGTTCAGCCGCCATACTTCCAAGGATGATCCCGCGTAAGGGGAGCATGGCAGCCTGTTGCAATGCTTCCTCTGATCTGCAATAACCACTGAATACGATTCCTCCACGGAACGCCATATCAAGCATTTCGGGAAGAAGTTCTTCATCCTCACTGTGGGCATAATAGACAATAGGACTTTCTTCGATCTTTCCATTTCCCCATGCTGCCTGGATCAAAGCGCCATGTGAGGTGATGACAACACCGCGTTCAGGGATCACTTCACTCACAACGCCGCTATACCCTGCACGAAGTTCATGTTTCGTACCAGGTATTTCGATCCATACCTGCCCATTGATTATGGATACAACTCTGCCAGCTTGCTGCGCACGCACAACTTTGCGGAATAATCCTCTCTTCTGTGCGATCACATCTCCAACCTGTACCTGATCTCCTGGTTTGATCTGTAACCATTCATCCAATTCATCTACCTGTTCAGCTTGAAATATTTTCGCTACATCTATCATTTGATGATTAGGGAAACGATAGGTCTCAGCCACGATATCCAGGGCATTTACTCTCTGTCCACTATGCACCAACACTGTACCAGCAGCAGGAAGAAGCCTGGTGCGGCGGATAAGAGTGAGAGGAAGGATGTGAGTTACTGGAGCATTCATAATTTACCGTAGAAGTATCAGATGCAATTTATATGCCAATCTTTTCATGCAAAGATATTTTGCCATTTTTCAATTCGTTCCCACCGGATGGCGGGGTCTTTGGGTAGATTAATGGGTCTGCCGCGTGCATCAATCAGAATACCGCATAATCCGCCTGTGAGTTTCAGGTTTGCCGTGGTTTTTCGCGAATATGGGTTGATCCATGTATTATGCAGCCCTTGTAGATGTACCACCACATTCTGATTGAAACGGATCGGAAGCACTACCAATGCCCCTTGCCTGACTTCCATTTCTTCTACCTTACCTGCTTCATCGGTGATCTTTACTTCCAGAACAGGTGTTCCTATTGGTGCACGGCTTACAGGGCAAATAACAGTAGCCAGGTGGTTTAACGCACCTGAGTCAAATACCTGAACAGGGATCAATGGATTCAACCTGCCGACAGCGCCTAATACAGGTAAGAGACAATGAGGATCCTGTAATACTGTTGTGACCCCTGTTGGTTGCAGGCCGTCCAGAGCCAACATCAGGCTGATGCCGGGTGAATATCTTGCAGCTAAAGATTTTCCAGTTAGTAAGATCGGTTCAAAAGTAGTATTCGTCGAATGCCAGCGGTATTGCAGATTTTGGAGCAATGTACGCAACAACACTCGCAAACAGGCCTGCTCGATGGCAATTTGCCCATTGCTCATTGCCTGTATCTGAGGATATATAGTTTTTTGCGCTATACTATCCTTAAGCATTGATCTTGTAACAGCCGGTGGAAGCCACTGGCAAATTTCATCAAGTTTATTTTCGGTCAACAGTTTATCAATGGTTCGACCCATTCCGGTTGCAAGTGTGGTATCCATTAGCTTTTGTTTTCGCACAACAGCCAGCGAGGAATAACTGGCGCCAATATCCACCCCTAATATCTGGGTAGCTTCGCCATTGATCGCCTGAACCATCCGTACCAACCAGCCCAATCCAGTTGCACTTTGCACTGGCGCAATACTGGCAGAGTTAACCATCTCATCAAGGCCATTGATATGCTGTCGAGCATAATTCCCTATGATCTCTTCTATGACCAATCTGGCAGGGTCCAATGATTCTGTTTCCGCAGAAGATCGAATATTATCTGCCACATTTACAATACAATACTTATCCAA
>JBDKSY010000322.1:0-2751 GCA_039680395.1 Anaerolineaceae bacterium
TCTACATTGACCACGCCTAATGTGATGCTGTACCCTGCTGCGAACACCACCAATAGTAAAGCGAACCGCCTGCGTTCATTGAACACTTCAAGGAATGCGCTTCCCACCAGCAAGGCAGCCATCCAGAAAATAAAGAAATGAGTGAAGGTTCTTAACCGTGTAAGACCATATGCTTCTTCATATAAATGCAATCGTTGAAATGCTGATGCCAGGATCACAAGCACCAGGCTGAACAACAACAGGCTTAAAGCAGTGAAAATTCCTTTTTGCCATCGCTGTGAAAACTTGCTGACAGATGCCAATGCCAGATATACCAGTAAACTGAAAATGGTAACCAACACCAGTTCATTAAATCCTTTTCTGGCATATTCGGAATAGGTGAACCCGGTTTCTGTGATATTTGCCTGCCCCCCAAATAAATAACGCACCTGGATGGTGACGAAAGCAATGAACAGCATATTCACCAATACCAGCACAACGCTACCCTCGATCCATCCAAAGAATGGTGAAATAACAGGTTTTCCGGTTTTCATGGCTTTTTGAGGATCAGGTTTTTCCAGTGCATGAAGCAATGTGCCAATGAAAATGAAAGCCAGAACTAGAATGATCACCAGCCGGAAGATGTATTCGGGTAATTTTTTAATATCGAGGAACGACAGAAGATGTTCTACCTGATTGGAAAATACCAGGTCTGCCGATACCAGGAGCAATGTCAATATCAAAAGAACAGGAATGGCGATCAAGAACCCTACCAAAATGGGAGAGAATCGCTTGACGAAACCTTTTCTTCTTTGAACACCATCTCCAATTTCTTCACGTGCACCAGAAAGCGCAGTGAAGGGCTTGCTCAAAACACCCGCAATCAACTTTGCATAAACAACCACATAATCTCGAAAAGCATATTGCAGCCAATCGCCCCATAAAAAGTTGGCGGCAGCAAGGGATAATGATCCAAGTGATAATGCAGCAGCAATAAAGCGTGTCAGCGGCTCATCTCTGAAAAACACGATAGTGGAAAGCCCCACACTAAGAACGAGCAAAATCCCACTGGCAATTGGGATTCTTCTCTTATGGACAATTGCAAGAACAAATAATGAAAGTGCAGCAGCAGTGATCCAGATAGGAAAAGCCAGTCCTGGCATTTTCCCCCAGAAAAAATAATCCACCGCCCAGGCTAACACTAGCCCGGTAACAACAAGTATTGAATTTTTCGTTCTCATGAGTTTATTTGACGATCAGCGCCAATATCCAGGAAATGATAAGCAAGATAGACAGAAGAACCAACAGTACTCTCCGCCAATCTACTTGACGCCGATCATGACGTACTCCTTTTGGGTTTTTCGATTGTGGCATGACTTCCTCTTTTTCTCCAATACCGTCTGGCTTTCACCAGATGCAGATCATTCTATCTCTCAAATCCTATCAAAAACTCCCCTCCTGCTATCAGAAGGGGAGTATAAGTTTCAGACCAGGAAATTATTCGACGCTGTCACTTTTCGGTGCAGCAGGTTTTTGTTCTGCTGCTTTCTCAGCCTTGGCTTCAGCGGTCTTCGAACTGCTTTTTTCATCATGGTTGCTCGACCATGAGGTCTGCCCGGAAGGCGAGCGGTTATCAGTAGAATAAAAACCTTTGCCCTTGAAAACAATCCCTACTGGTACATATACTTTCCGCAACGATTTATGGTTGCATTCAGGGCAACGTACCAGTGGTGAATCACTGAATTTTTGAGTTTTGTCAAACTGTATTCCACAGTTTTCACACCGGTAAGTATAAATTGGCATTTCCTATGCGTCCTTCTTTCTATATCTGCAATTGGTTATTATAGTCCTCTTACATATGAATAGCAAGCAGACCCCTCCTTTTCAAATAATGTTCTTATATTGGCAGTATACAAAACCTTTCTTTTCTTGTAAGATTATTGCAAAAGGATGACATATCGGAAACGGTTGATCCTATCTGGGGCACTTCTCCTCCTGTTGATTTTTCCTTTTAACAGTGAGATCATTCCAGTTAACGGTCAGGTTCCCGAAGTATCCGAGACGGATCCACCTGCGCAGACAGGTACAAATACGGTCACTCTTACTGAAACCGCGACCTCAACCGCCACGACCGAAATAGCAACAGGCACTTTCACTCAAACCCCCACTGGTACCGAAACTCCCACCATAATAACCGGCCAAACAACAGCAACCAGTACGATCACACCCATACCGTATGATCCACGTCTCGATTTTCCCCATATTACTGATCAGATCGTGGTTAAATTTAAAGCTGGTGCAGCATCGCAGCGAACGGTAAACACTAATCGAAAACTTCAAGAATCCAATACCATTGATGCATTGGGGGTTACCATCCTTGATGTCAAACCAGAAGAACTGCCAGCGTTGATGGCACAATTATCCACTGACCCCAGCGTGGAATGGGTGGAACCCAATTATCAGGTATGGGCGCTGGAAACCTTCCCCAACGATCCCGATTTCCCATCACAATGGTGGCTATCCCGGATACGTGCACCTGCGGCATGGGATTATGCCACCGGTTCTTCCTCGATCACCATAGCTATTGTAGATTCCGGTGTGGATTACAGCCATCCAGAACTGGATGGGAAGATCATTGGTGGCTGGGATTTTGTTAATAATGATGCCGATGCCAGTGATGACAATGGGCATGGCACCTCGGTGGCAGGTATTGCCGCAGCCGAGAGCAATAACACCCTTGGCATTGCCGGGGTATCATGGGGAGCTCAAATT
>JBDKSY010000323.1:0-13325 GCA_039680395.1 Anaerolineaceae bacterium
GCCACAGGCGACCAGATGATGGAAATGACCGGCGAGTTGTGCGATGGTGTTGTCATGAATTACTGTGTTTCACCAGAATATAACACCAGGGCTTTGGAATTATTAGATAAAGGCGCAAAAAAATCAGGTAGAAGGGTGGAAGATATTGATCGCCCTCAATTGGTTGTTTGTTCGGTTGATTATGATCATGATAAAGCCATTGATACAACAAGAGAATTGCTTACACAATATCTGGCACAGCAACCACATATTGCCAAAGCATCTGGTGTGTCTTTGGATGTAGTCGAAAAGATCCAGTCTATCCTGGGTTGGCCTGCAACACATGAACAAATCCAAAAAGCCAAGCATCTGGTGCCTGAAGAATTGATCACAAAAATCACTGCTTCTGGAACGCCAGATGAAGCGAAGGCAAAGGTTGAAGAATACCGTAAAAATGGATGTACTCTGCCAATTTTGTATCCAGTTGGTGGCGATGTAAAGCTGCTGATTGATACTTTTCGCGTATCGTAATTACAGGAGGACCTCATGATCATTGAGTATCAGCGACCCGAATCGCTAGAAGAAGCCATTAAGTTACTGGAACGGAAAAATCCAACCTCCCTTCCCTTAGGAGGAGGAACTGTACTTAGCATTAAGCAAAAGAAAGAGGATTTTGCTGTTGTAGATATCCAAAACCTTGGATTGAATAAAATTGAAGTACAGGATAACCTCACCACCGTTGGTGCAGCTTGTGATCTGCAATCCCTGATCGAATCCTCTCAAATTGGCACTTCTTTAAAAAAGGCTATCAGTAGAGAGATCAACATCAACATGCGGAATATGGCTTCTGTCGGTGGAACAATCATCGCCGCAGATGGCTGTTCACCGTTCTTAACTGCTCTTTCTGCGATAGATGTACAACTTTTCTGGCAACCGGGTGATGTTGAAACATCATTAAGTGAATGGTTACCTTTACGAAGCGGTAAAAAACCTGGTTTATTATTGGAGAAAATTCAATTTAATGATCAGGTTAAGCTAGAAATAAGATCGCTAGGACGCAGCCCACAGGATTATCCGCTTGCCAGCCTTGCAATTGCTAAATGGCAAAATGGACGAATGCGCATAGTGATTGGTGCAATTCGAAATAGTCATCCACTCTTGGCTATGGATGGTAAAGGTACTCAAGAGGCTTTTGAAGAAGCAAAGAAAATATGCAAATCTGCCCTTGAGGGACAAAAGCATGAAGCTTATTTAGCATCTGTTTTGCCTGAATTGGTACGCCAGATGACGCAGGAACTGTAAGATAGTCAGTGAAGGAGACATAATGGATATTACTTTAACCTTGAATGGGAAACAGATTCAATGGACGGTTTCTGCCAGTGATACATTATTAACAATTCTCCGGAAACAGGGTTATTTCAGTGTTAAATTTGGGGGTTGTGAAAACGGTGAATGCGGTGCTTGCACTGTTCTTTTTGATGGAAAACCTGTCAATTCATGTTCCATGTTAGCAGCACAGGCTGACGGACATAGGATCGAGACAGTCGAAAGTCTTGGTGAACATCCACTGAGAGGTTGGGCTACTTCAAAGGGCTTGCATCCAATCCAACAGGCATTTATAGATACAGGCGCAGTACAATGTGGATTTTGTACGCCAGCTTTTATCCTTGCAGCAAAAGCATTGTTGGATAGAGAACCCAATCCAACTGAAGAGATGGTACAGGAAGCCATATCGGGCGTTCTCTGCCGTTGTACTGGGTATATCAAACCAGTTCAGGCAGTATTGCGTGCAGCTGCCATCTTACGTGGAGAGCAGGTAGAACCGATCAATCCTGAAGGTTTAGAGATCCCTCTCGAATGGATGATACCAACCGGAAGCACAGTTCCATCAGAGGAGCCTTGTGGAGATGAGATTTCACCTGTTCAAACCCAGGTTCTGCCAAAAATTTGGGTATCGCCAGAAACAACTCCTTATGCAACAGTCGGGAAACCAGAACAAAAACTTGATGCAGTGAAACTGGTACAGGGAAAATCTGCATTTACAGATGATATTGAGCAACGAGGGATGTTATATGCAAAAGTTTTACGCTCTCCCGTTGCACATGCCAAAATTAAAAATATTGATACCACAAAAGCAAAGGCGTTACCCGGTGTGGCAGCAGTGCTCACATGGAAAGACCTTCCGCGGGTGGCTTATTCAACTGCTGGGCAATCTGATCCTCTCCCTGGCCCATTGGATACCTTCTCTTTGGATAATAAGGTAAGGTTTGTGGGTGATCGGGTTGCCTTTGTGGCTGCCGAGACTGAAGCAATTGCAGAAAACGCTATTGGTTTGATAGATGTGGAGTATGAAGAGCTTCCTATATTACTGGATTCTCAGCAAGCAATGAATGAAGGTGCGCCGATTCTTCATGATGAACCTGATTACGTGAATTTCGCTGATTCTGATCCCAGCCATAATATTGCTGCGAAAATTCGGATTGACATTGGTGACGTTGAACAAGGGTTTAAAGAAGCTGACAAGATTTTCGAAGCTGATTATGAAGTACCAAAAGTACAACAGGCACATATTGAGACCCATATCGTTATCACCTGTTGGGATGAAGATGATCGAATGGTCATCCGTACAAGTACACAAGTGCCTTTCCACGTAAGAAGGATACTCGCACCTGTATTGAAACTTCCGATGAAACGGATCAGAGTGATCAAACCCCGCATTGGTGGTGGGTTTGGCGGGAAGCAAGAAGTTTTAATGGAAGATGTGGCTGCACATCTGACCATCGCGACAGGCCGTCCTGTACGCTATGAATATACCCGTGAAGAAGAATTTACATCAGCAAGGTCACGCCATCCGATGAAATTCCACCTGAAAACAGGCGTAAAGAAAGACGGAACGATCACAGCCAATGAGATGTATTGCCTTTCCGATACCGGTGCTTATGGGTGTCATGCTCTAACTGTTACGGGAAATACTGGTAATAAAGCGATGGGTATCTATCCAGGCGATGGAAAATATCGGAAGAATCCCAATATCAGGTTCTATGCTGATATTGTTTACACCAATACTTCACCAACGGGAGCTTTTCGTGGATACGGTGGACCTCAAGGGTTCTGGGCGGTTGAACGTCATATGGAAAAGATCGCACATGACCTGAATTTAGATCCTCTTGATTTCCGGTTGAAGAATAGCATTCGATCTGGAGAATTGCAACCCTTCAGCACTGCATGGAGTGAGGGACGAGAACCAGTACCTGAAATCATCAACACGGTTGGCCTTGAAGAATGCGTAAAGCTGGGAAGGAAAGAAACATGCTGGGATGAAAAAGTTGATAATGAAACCTGGCATACCATTCCAGGAAAACCACATTTACGCAGAGGCATTGGAGTTGCCCTGGCAATGCATGGTTCCGCCATTCCTTATCTGGATATGGGTGGCGCAAGTATCAAGATGAACGAGGATGGATCATTTAACCTTTTGGTTGGGGCGACAGATCTGGGAACTGGCTCTGATACAGTTCTGGCTCAAATGGCTGCAGAAGTATTGGGTGTCAAATTGGAAGATATGATCGTATATTCATCCGATACAGACCTGACGCCTTTTGATAAAGGTGCGTATGCTTCAAGCACCACGTATGTTTCAGGAACTGCAGCCGTTTTAGCTGCTCAGAAAGTTGCTGAAAGAGTCAAAGAACGGGCTGCAATACTCATTAATAAGAAGACGGGATCAAATTTCAAAGCAGAAGATATCAAACTGGCAGATCGTAAGGCATTTTCGCCAGATGGACAATCTGTAAGCATGAGTGAAATTGGCTATTCAACGATTCATCATTTTGATCAAGAACAGATCATGGGTGTGGCTTCTTATGTCTCGCCGGTATCACCACCACCGTTTGCCGCTCAATTTGCTGAAATTACATTGGATACCATAACTGGTGAAGTTACCGTTGATAAATTATTGATGGCGGTGGATGCCGGCGTTATTGTTAATCCGCTCACCGCTTCTGGACAAATTGAAGGCGGAATGTCTCAAGCGTTAGGATACGCGGTCAGTGAAGAAATGACCTATGCTAGAGATGGAAAACCGAATGAAACAAACCTCATTGATTATCATATCTTCCGCGCCAATGAGATGCCAAAATTGACCACCATGTTCATTCAAACATACGAACCGTCACATCCATTTGGAGTGAAAGCGGTTGCAGAAATTCCGATGGACGGTGTGGCACCTGCAGTTGCAAATGCCATTTATAATGCATGTGGTGCTTCACTTTCGCAAAATCCTGCCACGCCTGAAAGGGTATGGGATGCGATACAAATATCATAGCAATTAAAGGATCATTAGAATGACTTCCGCTTTTGTTGTAGGACATGTAAATCCTGATGCCGACTCGATAGCTTCCGCGATAGGTTATGCATGGTTGCTTCGTGAACGGGATGGAATGGAAATCACTGCAGGAAGAGCAGGTCCTATCAATTTACAGACAAATTGGGTCCTAAAACGGTTGAACCTGGATACCCCCACTTTACTGACAGATGCATCACCACGTTTTGAATCGGTGGTACGCCGGTACGATACCACAACCCCAGAAGAACCATTGCGTGTTGCCTGGGAAATTGCCAGTAAAACTGGTGGGATTGCACCTGTATTGGATGAAAACGGAAAGCCATATGGATTGATCAATGGAAAAAGTTTATTTGATTTTCTCAACCGGCTGGTAGGACCAAATCCTCAGAAAACTGAAATCCAGATCTCGGAAATGCTTGATTTTCCCTGTAAAGAAGCTGCTGACACCAATGTGGCACAATTTAATGGTTCGACAAGGATCAAAGATGTATTGAATCGCGTTTTGCGGGTTGAAGGGGATGAATTTTGGGTGGTTGATGAAAAAGGGCTTTATCAGGGTATATGCAAGCAGCGTGATCTACTCAACCCTCCACGGTTGAAATTAATTTTAGTAGACCATAATGAACCTTCTCAGGCGATCGCTTCACTTGAAGAGGCTGAAATTCTTGAGATATTGGATCATCACCGCCTTGGAAACACATCCACCCGCATTCCAATTCGCTTTACTGTGGACGTTGTCGGCAGTACAAGTACCCTAATCTCTGAGCAAATTGCAGAAGCCGGGTTGAGTGCACCACCAGCAATCGCAGGTGTCATGCTGGCTGGATTATTATCGGATACTTTAATATTAAGGTCTCCAACAACAACTGATCGTGATAAGAAAGCATCTGAAAGGCTATCCCGCTGGGCTTTTGTTGCAGGCAGCCCACTTTATGGTGAAACATTACAATCTTATGGGAAACAGGTGCTTTCAGCCGGTTCAGGTATCACTGTTCGATCTCCTGAGGAAATTGTCCGTAATGACCTGAAAGTTTATACTGATGGTGGATATAAATTCGCTATCGCTCAAGTTGAGGTGTCGGATCTATATGAATTTTCTGAAAATACTGAAGAATTCCGTAATGCTCTTGGGGCGTTGAGAGATAGCAAAGGCCTGGATTTCGCAATGTTAATGGTTACTGATGTAGTTCGCAGCTCCAGCAGATTATTAATCGTTCATTCTCCTGCTGTGCTCGATGATCTTCCCTATGCAGTACAATTAGATGGCACCTTCCTTGCAGAAGGTGTAGTTTCCAGAAAAAAGCAACTTCTTCCCGTCGTATTGGGTTTATTGGAGGCATAAATGCGATCATTGTATCAAGATGTGGTTGCGCTAGAAGGATCTGGCAAGGCAGGTGCATTGTGCACAGTGATCAGAGCTTCTGGCTCAACACCACGCCATGAGGGCAGTAAATTGTTGTATTATGCCGATGGAAAAATGAAAGGTTCGGTTGGGGGTGGTGAAGTCGAAAATCTGGTGATCAAAGAAGCAAAAGCAGCTATTCAGGATGGAAAAATCAGGGTTTTGCATTACAACATGGTTGATCCATCTCGAGGCGATCCAGGAATTTGTGGAGGTCAATTGGATATATACATTGAACCGATCATTCCCAATCCAACATTGCTTATTGTTGGAGGTGGACATGTAGGAAAAGCTCTGGCGCATCTCGCAAAATGGTTAGGTTTTCGAATAGCGATTTCTGATGACAGGGCTGAATTCTGTACACCTGAATTTCAACCAGATGGTGATATTTTCCTACCCATTTCCATGAGCCAGATCACTAAAGAATTTGATATAGATCGTTTCACTTATATCGTTTTAACCACTCGCGGATCGGATGTGGATGTGGAGGGGTTGCCTTCTCTCCTAGAAGCAAACCCAGCATATATTGGTGGGATTGGTTCAAAACGGCGATGGGCAGTTACAAAGAAGCAGTTATTGGAAAAGGGAATTTCATCTGAGAAGCTTGACGAGGTGCACTCACCAATTGGACTGGAGTTGCAGGCTGAAACACCGGAAGAAATTGCTGTAAGTATCATGGCAGAGATACTCATGCTGCGCAATGGTGGAACTGGAAAGAAAATGAAAGAACATTTGTCGGAGGTTTGATTATGTGGGAGAAGTACATCAATGCAGCAAGTATCGAGGATGTATTGCCAGTTCTGGATCAATATAAAAGTAAGGCACGTGTCATTGCAGGTGGAACTGATCTAATGCTGGAAATGGAAAATGGGGTCAAAAAAGGCATTGAGGTTCTCATTGATGTGAGCCGGATGCCTTGCTCAAACCTGATCACTCTGGACGAAGATGGAGTTATTCATCTTGGAATAAATGTCACACACAATGATTGCGTGAGTTCAAAGATCATCCGAGAGCATGCCTTACCTCTGGCGCTTGCTTGTTGGCAGGTAGGATCTCCTCAGATCCGAAACAGAGGAACCATTGTTGGAAACCTTGTGACTGCTTCTCCAGCCAATGATTCGATTTCTGCTTTAATGGCACTCGATGCATCAATTGTTATCAAGAGTACAAACCAGGAACGAATTGTGCCATTAAGAGATTTTTATCTTGGTGTACGAAAAACAGTATTGCTTGACGATGAGATGGTAGTGGAAGTACGTTTTCCTGCATTGTCCAAAGATACCAAAAGTACATACACAAAGTATGCCTTGCGGAATGCACAGGCGATTTCTCTGGTAAATGTATCGGTAGTTTTAAAAATGAATGATGATGTGATTCAGAATGCCTGCATTACATTAGGAGCTGTCGCGCCTGTCATTATCCATTCGAAATCCGCAGAAAATTATCTACAAGGTAAAAAGCTTGACGATGCCACTATAGCACAGGCGGCAATTCTCAGTGCTTCTGATGCGAAACCAATATCTGATATACGCGCCAGTGCTGCTTATCGTAAAAAAATGATCGAAGTGATCACAAAAAGGTCTTTGCAAGCGATCAAGGATGGAAGTAATCTGAAAATACTGCCAGCAAAACCAGTTTTGTTACGAAAATATACGCAAAACCATGTTCCTGTTATTAAGGAAACAACAACTCATAGTATTCATGACCCTATTAAACTGAATATTAATGGAAAAGAAATGCAATATTTACCACAAAATGGTAAATCCCTTCTTCGGTTGCTTAGAGAAGACGGTTTATTGACTGGAACGAAAGAGGGATGTGCTGAAGGTGAATGTGGTGCCTGTACAGTGATCATGGACGATATTGCAGTTATGAGCTGCATGGTACCGGCACAACGCGCTAATGGTACCAGAGTTATTACTGTAGAAGGTCTTGCAGAGAATGAACAGCTACATCCGATTCAACAAGCATTCATAGATACTGGAGCGGTACAGTGTGGATATTGTACACCAGGTTTTCTTATTTCCGCAGCCATGCTTATGGAGGAAAGAGGAACACCTGATAGTGAGGATGTAAAACAAGCAATAACTGGAAATTTATGCCGTTGTACCGGGTATTATTCAATCTTGAAGGCAATCGAAAAAGCTTCGATTAGAAGGTAGGGGTGATGCCTAGTAAATATAATAGAATTTCAGAAAGTGAAGACACCAGAACATTAAAACCAGAAGTGCATCCTATCTGGAATGGGATCGGGTTTGCGCTGATCATTCTCATCCCTATCCTTGCATATTTTGGAGCAATAGAGCTTTTGAACTTGAATACAAAATATCAATGGGTACGAATACCGCAAGAATTGATCATATATAAATTACCCGATCATCTCCTCCTGGTTAAGATTATTTTGATCATTGTGTTAATATTTTTACTGGCCATAATTTTTTCAGCAATTACTTTTTTTCTCTACAGTTTGTTTGTGCCAACCAGATATGGCCCTATGGATGTGCCATATCTCAAATATAAGGGCAAACACTACAAACGCTAAAGCCATACCATAAAGAATTTCGAGGTTTCGATGAACTATATAGGTAAATCAATCTCAAAGATAGATGCAGTAGCAAAAGTGACAGGAAAAGCATTATATCCTGGTGATTACAATAGATCAGATCAACTCTACATGAAAGTTTTATTCGCCCACCGGCCTCATGCAAGAGTTTTGGAAATTGATACTTCGGAAGCTGAAAAAATAGATGGTGTTGTTGCCATCTTCACTGCAAAAGATGTTCCAGTGAATGAATATGGCCTGGGTACAAAGGATCAACCTGTGTTGTGTGGCCCTGGTTCAACGAAACCTTACACCGATCGAGTACGTTTTGTGGGCGATCAGGTTGCTTTAGTGGTTGCTGAAACTGAAGAGATCGCAAAAAAAGCAACTGAAATTATTCGCGTAGCTTACGAAGACCTTCCTGTAGTTTCTGACCGGCATGCAGCGATGGCGAAGGACGCTGTGCTTTTGCATCCTGAACGAGGTACTAATGAGTTTTGCCATTTTCGCATTCGAAAAGGTGATATTGAAAAAGCCTTTCAAGATGCAGATGTCATCATAGAAGGTGAATACAATACACCACCTCAAGAGCATGTTTTCCTTCAACCTGAAGCAGGTTTTTCATATATTGATGATGAAGGTCGGGTAACCGTTGTGGTCGCTGGTCAATGGACGCATGAGGATCGGGAGCAAATTGCTCATGCGCTGGGGCTTCCAGAAGATCAGGTGCGTGTAATATATCCTGCGATTGGTGGAGCCTTTGGCGGAAGAGAAGATATGTCTGTCCAGATCATCCTGGCTCTGGCAGCATGGCGGTTAAATCAAAGAGGTATCAACCGCCCTGTAAAGATCATCTGGAGCCGTGAAGAATCGATCATCGGACACCACAAGCGGCATCCGTATACATTGCGTTGTAAATGGGGCGCAAAAAAGAATGGGATGCTGATCGCAGCACGCGTCGAAATTATCGCTGATGGGGGTGCCTATATCTACACATCACCGAAAGTACTGGGAAATGCCACGTTAATGTGTACAGGACCTTATGAAATTCCCAATGTAAGTGTGGATTCATATGCCGTGTACACAAATAATATACCAAACGGCGCGTTCCGCGGATTTGGCGGCCCACAAGGAGCTTTTGCAGCCGAAAGTCAAATGAATAAACTGGCCGAAGCATTGAATATGGATCCCGTCGAATTTCGAATGAAAAACCTGTTGCGTGAAGGATCATTATTATCAGTAGGCACTCCACTTCCCAAAGGGGTATCTATAGATAAAGTAGTAGAGCAATGCGCAACAAAGGCTGGTTGGGTACAAAAAGATGGAAAATGGGAGAAACCGGAGATCGCTGCTGTTGCTGGTAAAGAGCATATTAAGCATGGGTTAGGATTCGCATGCGCATTTAAAAATATTGGTTTTTCCTTTGGGGCACCTGAACAATGCCAGGCAAAAATCGCTCTATATGGTGATGCCGAGATCGAAAAAGCGGTCGTATTTCATTCAGGAGCTGATGTTGGTCAGGGTGCTCATACTGTTTTTTCTCAAATGGCAGCAGATGCATTGGGAATTTCCATTGACAAGATCGAAATGGTTGTTTCTGATACTGCATACACCTTAAATTCTGGAAGTACGTCAGCATCTCGAATGACATTTATGGCAGGGAATTCGATCAAAGGTGCCGCAGCACTTGCTCTTGAAAAATGGGATAAAGAAGAAAGACCTGCCATAGCTGAATATCAATATCGCCCACCGAAAACTTCTCCCTATGACCCTGAAACTGGTAAATCCGAACCGAATTTCGCTTATGGGTATGTTGCTCAGGCAGTTGAAGTGGCTGTTGATACCGAAACTGGACAGATCGAATTGCTTAATGTGATTTGTGCAGATGATGTTGGGCATGCGGTCAACCCAATGCTGGTGCAGGGTCAGGTGGAAGGTGCTGTTGTTCAGGCCGCTGGGTATGCAGTTATGGAGAACTTCATAGAGGAGAACGCCATTCCAAAGACGACCAAACTATCCACTTACTTGATCCCCACTGTCCTTGATATTCCAGGTAAAGTTGTTTCATTAATACTTGAATATGAAGATCCTAATGGGCCATGGGGCGCTCGTGGGATGGGTGAAATGCCAGTTTTACCCCTTACTCCAGCCATTACTGATGCTGTTCACCAGGCTGTTGGGGTATGGTTTAATGAATTTCCGCTTACCGGAGAACGGGTACTCAAGGAAATTGGAGGGATAGACTGAGGGATATAGCTGCGATCCTCCTTGCTGCAGGTGGATCAAACCGGTTCGGACAATCAAAAATATTACTTCCCTGGAAAGGGAAACCAATCATCTGTCATGTAGCTGAAACGATCGAACAGTTGAGGTTTTCACAAGTGATCGTTGTACTTGGAAAAGATTCGAATCGGGTGCGTGATGTTTTGAAAGAATTCCCTTTCACATTTATTGAAAATCCTCAATGGGGTTCTGGACAGGCAAGCTCAATCGCAGAAGGTGTTAATACCCTTCTGCCATCCATTCGAGCTGCCTTCTTCTTTCTGGGAGATCAACCTCGAATATCCAGTGAATTAGTCAGACATGTGATTTCTGCCTGGAAAACGCAACCAGGCGATATATTTGTTCCTCATTTTGGTGAACAGCGTGGAAACCCTGTTTTATTTACAAAAAACACCTTTACCCGATTATTAACTTTAACAGGAGATCAAGGTGGCAAAGGAATATTTGCTGCATTTAACGTGACACTTGTACCCTGGTTGCGCCCTGATGAATTTTTGGATGTTGATACTCAAGAAGATTACCAAAAGTTAATGGAAGAAGACTGAGTTTATAAACTCTTATGACTGTTACTGCAATTGTTCTGGCGGCTGGTTTATCAACAAGAATGGGGAAAAATAAACTACTTCTTCCCTGGCATGGCAAAACGATCATTCAATGGGTGGTAGAACAATTGATCTCTTCAGGGATAGAAAATATTCTGCTAATAACAGGAAGAGATAGAGAACGAGTGGAAAAAGAGACTGCTCTCCCTGAGGTCAGGCATGAATTTAATGCACTATTTGAAGATGGCGAAATGCTGCATTCCCTTCAATGTGGCATTCGAGCTACTCCTGAAGAGTGCGAAAGTGTTCTCATTGTCCTTGGTGATCAACCGCAATTGGAGCAATCTGTTATTAGAGAAATATTGAAATACCACGAAATATATCCCGATTTCCCGTTGATCGTACCCAGTTATCAAATGCATAAGGGGCATCCCTGGTTGGTGAAAAAGGTTTTATGGAGATCAATTATGGATTTGACGCCACCCCAGAACTTGAAGACGTTCCTTGATCAATATAAGCATGAAATAAAATATGTCGCAGTGAATTCCCCCTCAATTTTGACGGACCTGGACACACCAGAAGAGTATAGGAATGCTTTGCAAAAATCCAAAGATGATGATGAGCCTGGTTAATCTTCTACAGAATTATCCGATGAATTATCCAAAGAATTGTCTGAAGAATTTTCTTGATCTTTCAGCATCTGCTCGATCAATTGAGATGCTCGCTCTGCGTCTTTCTCATGAACATAGATGTGAGCAGCACCCAATTCACCTTGTGTAAAGCCATATACAATGCCAGCAGATTCTTGATACACAACCGCTTCAATTTCATAGGATTCTAGAAATAACCTGATTGTTTCTGCATCAAGCATCCCATGTGCGGTATAAATTTCAATCATTTTTGGATTTATAGACATCGGTCATTCCTTTTCATACCAACAAATTGAACAATACTCCGGTCTTTCAAACCTTCTTTGGTTAACCAGCCATCGTATATATGTATGATATCAAAATTGGGGAAATAATGCGACACCGTTCCAGATTCCATAAGATGTTTAGGGTCAAGGCAGGGCTTCTTCTCCAGCATTGGAGTGGTTAATGCTTCAAGGAAGAATAACCCACCAGGCTTTAGCATTTTAATTAATTTGGGAAAGAGATTTGGTTGGTAGTAATAAAAATTTACAATTACATCAGGATGAAGTTGTGGAAGGGGATTATTTTCCAGATCAGCCAGGAATATCCTTAAATCGGGGCAACGCTTTTTCACTTTACGAAGTGCTTCAAGGGAAATATCTACCCCAAAGACAGTAAGTCCATGCTGCGCTAATAAGCAGGCATCACGTCCCAATCCCATGGCAATGTCAAGAGCAACACCAGTTTTGGGAATAAGATGAATAAAGTTTCGTAATAACTCCCGTGGGTTCTTTGTGTGATAATTAGTTTCTTCCTGATAACGATAATTCCAACGGATGGCATCATTGCGTGACATCTTCTACACCTTCTTGATCGTTTGTAAGATTGATCTTCTTTATAAGACGGGTTAACCGATTATTCAATTCGGTTTCCTGTCTTTTCATTATAAAGGAATGTTTCTCTGGTAAGAAAGAAATTGCTTTCATGGTGCAGCTATAAGCCATCTGGTAATCAAAAACCTGATGTTCATAGTATTTGGCTAATTCTACGCAGGCATCAATGTTGCCTAATGTAGCTGCTCTTGACCACAAGTGAATGGCATCTTCTGTATAACCGTTCCTCTTGCATAGATCGGCATAACGAAGAAGAGTGGGCATTTCCAATTCATCGGGTAATCCGTTTTCTATGCCAGTAGCATAAAGTCTGGCTGCGGTTTCGGTCAAAGAAATTTTCTCAAAAATCCTGGCAAGTCCAATGAAATCAGCGCTTGTTGATGGGATATTCAATGGTTCAAAGGGCGAATCCAGCATCTGGCTTGCTGCACAAAAAAGGGCTGCAAGGGAAACAATATCAATGGCATTGTGATAAAAGACACCCACTAATGGTCGAGGATCCCGTGTCTGAAGGTATTCAAAATAAAGCTGTGGCACCAACCAGCCAGGTACTTCCTCCTGATTGCGTCTGAATCCCAGAATATTCACTTCCATATCTTTTAATGTGCGAGATTCCTGGCTATATTTCCATACCTGCCTTACCAGATGGAGAAGGTCAATGTGTTTCCATTCACCCATATCAAATGGAAAATGGTTTTGGATATGCC
>JBDKSY010000324.1:0-3199 GCA_039680395.1 Anaerolineaceae bacterium
CAGGAAGATTGGTGTATTGCTGCAACCCAGGCATTTCAGGAAAAAACTGGTATTGAGACGAATTATGTCCGCTTATCCAGTGGTGAAGCTATCGCCCGCATGAGTGCAACCAAAGACAATCCCGAGTTCGATGTCTGGTGGGGAGGTCCTGTAGATGGGTACCAACAAGCAAAAGACCAGGGGTTGGTCCAGGCTTATGTCTCTCCCAATGCTGCAGTGATCGCTGATAATCTAAAAGATCCTGATGGCTACTGGACTGGAATTTATGTAGGCGCACTCGGTTTCTGCTCGAACACTACAGTGCTCGATAGTCTTGGCGCTGAAGTACCGGTTTCCTGGGAAGATCTGCTTGATCCAGCACTCAAAGGACAGATCGCAATGGCACACCCGGCAACTTCGGGAACAGCTTTCACCGCCTTTTGGACGGTGAATACGCTGAAGAATTTTGATGAAGAAGCGACCTTTGGCTACTTCAAAGAACTTCACAATAATATTCTTCAATATACAAAAACAGGTTCAGCTCCCGGACCTATGGCAGGGCGTGGTGAGATCGCTGTGGCGATCATCTTCTCGCACGACTGTGTCATGTATCAGAAACAGGGCATGACCGATCTAAAAGTCAGTTTTCCTTCAGAAGGAACCGGGTATGAGATCGGTGGTGTGGCCATTATAAATGGTGCACGAAACCTTGACGCGGCCAAGATGTGGGTTGATTGGTCACTGACCGCTGAAGCTCAAGAGATTGCCGCCACCGTGGGTTCATACCAACTGCCAACAAATCCGGATGCCACGGTCCCGCCTGAAGCTGTCAAATTGGATACGATCAAACTGGTTGAATATGATTTTGTTGCCTCTGCTGCGGCCAAAAAGGCACTCACAGAGCGTTTTGATGCTGAGATAGCACCTGCACCAAAAGAATAACTTTACTTTCCCGCTGTAGATGATTTCACAGGGCTATTTACTGACCTTTCAGTAGATAGCCCTGACTGAAAAGGATACATATGTTAGCCACGACCAGTGAACGCAAAACAAAACTTTTTCACAAAATATCCATTGATAAGGGTCTGGCAATTGGATTGATCATCATCATCCTGTTTCTCTTGATCGCTATCCTGTTTCCATTGATCAAAATTCTGGGAACCGCGGTCAGCAAAGAAGCCATTCCATATTTTATTCACTACTTTACATCGCCAGTATATCTCGGCATCATCTGGAATACTGTTAAACTCGGCCTTGTTGTCGGGCTTTTTGGAACTGTATTAGGATTTCTGTTTGCATATGTACAGGTACGGACCAATGTACCATGTAAACGGTTCATGCATTTGATGGCAATGATGCCCATCATCAGCCCACCTTTTGCAGTTGCAACTGCTGCTATCGAACTTTTTGGCAGATCAGGCTTGATCACCTACGAATTGCTGGGCATTCGTTATAACATCTATGGATTCACTGGACTGACGGGTGTTCTCGTGTTATCTCTCTTTACCGTGGCATACATGAATTTTCAAGGAATGCTACGCGCATTAGACCCATCCCTTGATGAAGCTGCAACCAATATGGGTGCTACCAAATGGGATGTCTTTCGTACGGTGACCATCCCAATGCTGATCCCGGGCATTGCCAGTTCTTTCTTGCTGCTGTTCGTCGAAGCTATCGCTGACCTGGCTAACCCGTTGGTGCTTGGCGGCGATTTTACCGTGCTGGCTACCCGCGTCTATATCGCCATCGCTGGCGAATATGATATTTTTGCGGGTGCCGTACTTTCATTTATCCTGTTGGTCCCATCATTGACTGTTTTCATCCTGCAAAGGTACTGGGTCAGTCGAAAATCTGTCATTTCAGTCACTGGCAAACCCTCCGGACGCACGATGTACGTTACCAATCCATTCGTACGCTGGGGATTGTTCATCCTGGCCATGTTCTTCTCTTGCCTGATCCTGCTTATTTATGGGACCATCTTTGTTGGTGCTTTCACTAAACTTTTTGGCATCAATTATTCCTTTACCCTGGAACACTTTAAATACGTGATCTTAGGGCTTGGATCGCAGGCTATTGTAGATACTTCGAAAATGGCTCTGATCGCCACACCCATTGCCGGCTTGCTGGGGATGCTGATCGCCTGGCTGGTGGTAAGAAAGCAATTCTCCGGGAGAGGATTGTTGGATTTCATTGCCATGCTTGGAATTGCCGTACCGGGCACCGTGCTTGGCATTGGTTATCTGCTGGCATTCAACAATTCGGTAACCATAGGCTCGAAAGTTATCTTGCCATCACTGGCAGGCGGAACTGCAGTTGCTGGAGGTATGATCGCATTGATCCTGGCGTATATCGTACGTAGTGTACCAGCGGGTGTGCGTTCGGGGGTCTCGTCACTGCAGCAGATAGACCCCTCAATTGAAGAAGCATCCATCAGCCTCGGAGCTAATAACGCGACCACATTCTGGAAAGTAACTCTACCTTTGATAAAACCAGCTTTTCTGACCGGTCTTGTTTATAGTTTTGCACGTTCCATGACCTCGCTTTCAGCTGTGATTTTCCTTTCGACGCCTGAAGCCAAGGTTATGACTTCGCAGATCCTTAACGAAGTGGATTCTGGCCGCTTTGGAAATGCCTTTGCCTACTGCGATATTCTCATTTTGATCGTTTTAGCTGTGATCGGTTTTCTATACCTTGTTGTGGGCAAAAAAGGCGGAGTTGGACAGGATCTGGGAGTATCATCATAGGAGTGAATCATGAAACCAGTTAAAAAAGAAACAGGGTTTCTATCCCTGACCAATGTAAGCAAAACTTTCGAGCAGGGGAACAATATCGTAAAAGCTGTGGACGATATCTCGTTGGAGATCATGGGAGGAGAGTTCATCACCCTGCTCGGCCCATCAGGCTGCGGAAAAACCACCACCTTGCGTTTGATCGCTGGGTTTGAAACACTGACCACGGGAACCCTTGTTCTGGATGGAAAAGATATCAGTTATCAATTGCCCAACGAACGATCCATGGCAATGGTATTCCAGAGTTATGCGCTGTTCCCACACCTCAATGTATTCGAAAATGTGGCATACGGATTACGCCTGAAACATATGCGCGATAGTGAGGTCAAAGAGACGGTAGACCTTATCCTGCATATGATGAACCTGGTGGGATTGGAAAAACGGAGCCCGGCGCAGCTTTCGGGTGGGCAGCAGCAACGGGTTGCACTGGC
>JBDKSY010000325.1:0-1943 GCA_039680395.1 Anaerolineaceae bacterium
CCTGCTTCAGGGTGACCAGGTGTGATGCTGCCCCATTGACGGAATTGCTTTAGATCATCGAGAGTAATGTTGTAACCAGTAAGGTAGAGCATCGAATAAAGCAACATTGAACCATGACCGCCTGACAAAATGAAACGGTCTCTATTCATCCACTTTGGATCTTTAGGATCAAAATGCAGATGACGGGTGAAAATTGTATAAGCTATGGAGGCTGTACCCATTGGCAGACCGGGGTGACCAGAATTTGCTTTCTGTACACCATCGGCTGAAAGAAAACGTATCGTGTTTATTGCTTTTTGTTGTAAATCCTGGGGAGACATGAGGTATCCTTAAAATTGATTTCACTCATTTTACCATTTTTATACACGATTATTTTTTGGGGAAAATGATCTTCTTCTCATTAATATCGCATGTTCTTCAACCGGAGACTGTTGCTGACAACGAAAATTGAAGAGAAGGCCATTGCTCCAGCGGAAATCATAGGGTTTAAGAAGCCTAAAGCTGCGATAGGGATCAGAATGATGTTATAGAAAAAAGCCCAGAAAAGGTTTTGTTTGACCGTTCGCATGGTTTTTCTCGAAAGCATCAGCGAAACAGGAATATTTCGTAAGTCACCACTGATCAGTGTTACTGGAGCGGCTGCAATCGCAACATCAGTACCCGTGCCTATTGCCATGCCGATATCAGCCTGCGCTAGTGATGGAGCATCATTTATTCCATCACCGATCATGGCGACTTTTTTACCAGCTTGCTGTAATTTCTTAATTTCTTCAGTTTTTTCACCTGGCAATACATCCGCGATGATATGATCAATTCCAGCCAAACGACCAACTGCTGAAGCAGTTTTCTTATTATCTCCTGTTAGCATAATGACATCAAGACCCATACTTTTTAATTCCTGCACTGCTTCCAACGAACCTGATTTAAGTGGGTCAGCTATACCAATGACGCCTACCAATTGGTTGTTAATTGCCACCAAAATGGCAGTGCTGGCGTTATTTTGTAATAAATCCATTTGAGGTTGGATATTTTCTGAATTAATGCCTTCGTCTTCCATTAAGCGTACGTTGCCAACAAGAATATCCTTATCATCTATGATCCCACGAATTCCTTTTCCCGATATTGCAGTAAATTGAGCAGGAATGTGCAGATCAAGATTGCGATTACCAGCTTCGGCCACAAGGGCTTCACCCAAAGGGTGCTCTGACCCTTTTTCAAGACTGGCCGCCAGTTGCAGGATATCATTTTCGGAATAACGATCCTTCAGTGAAATTATTGATGTTACCGCTGGTTGCCCTTTGGTTAAGGTACCTGTTTTATCAAGAACCACAGTATTTACAGAGGCGCCACGTTCAATAGCTTCACCTGAACGAAATAATATGCCTAATTCAGCACCCTTGCCACTGGCAACCATGATCGCTGTCGGGGTGGCTAACCCCAATGCACATGGGCATGCGATAACCAGAACCGCGACCGCATGTATCATGGCACGAGTAAAACCATTGATATCTGAACCCGTTGTAACTGGAATGAAGATCCAGACCAGAAAAGTGATCAAGGCAATGGCGATGACGATTGGCACAAAAATAGATGATACTTTATCTGCAAGATGCTGGACAGGCGCTTTACTGCCCTGCGCCTCTTCAACCAATTTGATGATCTGGGATAAAGCAGTTTCTTTACCGATACGAGAAGCTTCAAAGCGGAAGAAACCTACTTTGTTAAGTGTAGCGCCAAATACTGTGCTGCCTGGATGCTTTTCGACTGGAAGAGATTCACCTGTAAGCATGGACTCATCAACGGTAGATTTCCCTTCCACAACAACCCCATCCACCGTGATTTTTGATCCAGGTTTGACCAGAACAATATCACCGATCAGCACATCTTCGACTGCCAGTTCTACTTCCTGATCATTTCTGATAACGGTTGCTGTTTTGGGTTGC
>JBDKSY010000326.1:0-1764 GCA_039680395.1 Anaerolineaceae bacterium
TTCATGTTATTACCCACGCTTGATGCTGCCAACCGTCCCTGGCGGATCATGTGGTACGAAACAGGACCGTATTTTTCCTATTACTATACCGGCCGCTATCAAGATGTGATCAACCTGGCAACCAACACAATTGATGCTGCCACCCAACCCTATTTTGAAGAAAGTTTTTACTGGCGCGGGCTGGCATATGCAGCATTGGGCGATCTAGACTCCGCAAAAAAGGATTTTTGCACCAGCCTGAAATATCATCCGAATTTTCCGCCTGCGCTCACACAGATGCAGAGCCTTGGCCTCTCGGAATGTCCATAATGCGCATTCTTCATTTTGCTGACGCACACATTGACATTGCCACCCAGGGAAAGCATGACCCGATCACCGGTTTACCGGTGAGGGTATTGGATTTCCTTAAGTCACTCGATCAGATCGTAGATACTGCCATAGCAGAAAAAGTGGATATGGTGATCTTTGCCGGCGATGCCTACAAAGACCGTACCCCGGTGCCTACTTTTCAGCGGGAATGGGGAAAACGGATCATCCAGCTGTCACAGGCTGGGATACCCACCCTTCTTCTGGTGGGAAACCACGATATTTCTCCTGCGGTAGGAAGGGCGAACACCTTGCATGAGTTTGAAACCCTGCAGGTGCCTCATGTCATTGTTGCCAGCAAACCTGCGCTTTATACTCCAGCACAATTGGAAGGGCTACCTTTACAGATCATCACCTTGCCCTGGGTTTCTCGATCTGGTTTCCTGGCTCAAATGGAAAGTGATGCAGCGTCAGGTAAAAACATCAATAAAGACATGGAAAATCTGTTGGATGGATTGATCAAATCATTTTTCGATAAACTTGACCCATCTCTTCCGGTAGTGCTTGCAGCTCATGCTTCTGTTTCAGGTGCCACTTATGGAGCTGAGCGTAGTGTCATGCTGGGAAATGATGTGCTTCTGCCTGGATCGTTGGTAAAGGATCCGATCTTCAGTTATGTAGCTCTGGGGCATATCCACAAAGCGCAAGATGTTAATGAAGGGAACCAGCCTCCAGTTGTTTATCCCGGTTCTATCGAACGTGTAGATTTTGGTGAGATTGGTGATGATAAATTCTTTGTTATTGCCAGTATCGAAAAGGGTAAGCCAACCGAAGCGGTATGGCATAAATTGAATGGACGAAAGTTCATTTCGCGATCTATCAGGATCACAGAACAAATGAATATGCAGCAACAGATACTGGATACGCTTCCTGATAGTGATGAATTGGCGAATGCCATGGTACGTCTGGAAATAGAATACCCACGTGAGTGGGAAAGTCTGATTGATGAAACTGAAATCCGCAGATATGGAGAAAAAGCCCTCGAATTTCACCTTATCCGCAAACCTTTAATGGATCTGAGATTGCGATTACCTGCTGATCAGACCATCAACAGCATGACACCCCTGGAGTTGTTGGAAACCTACTGGAAGACAGTTGACATGAAATCAGAGGAACTCGAAGAAATGAAAAAGCTGGCTGGCAGTCTGATCCAACAGGATTTACCCGTACCAACACTGTCAGGGAAATAGGAAATCGGGGGAACCAATAAAGATATGATACCTATTACGCTCAAACTTGCGGGTTTTTTATCCTACGCAGAACCGGTTGAAATTGATTTTACCAACTTTGACCTGGCATGTATCTCTGGTCAAAATGGGGCAGGTAAATCATCGCTTCTGGATGCCATCACCTGGGCTCTGTTCGGTATTGCTCGCAAGAGGGACGATTCCATTATCA
>JBDKSY010000327.1:0-2364 GCA_039680395.1 Anaerolineaceae bacterium
GCTGCACTTCGTTTAGGTGTCGAATTGGATATATCCTGGATCTCTTCCACTGATCTCGAAAAAGGAAAAAGCTGGGATGTATTACGTAATGTTGATGGTATTATTGTTCCAGGTGGATTTGGTAGTAGAGGCATCGAAGGAAAAATCCAGGCAGCTCATTTTGCCCGCACAGAGAAGATACCCTATCTTGGATTATGCCTGGGAATGCAATTGATGGTAGTTGAATTCGGTCGTGAAATTCTTCATGATGAAGAAGCTAATTCATCCGAGTTCGATCAGGGCACGAAGCACCCTGTCATTGACTTGCTCCCCGAACAACGCGAGATCAATGACATGGGAGGGACAATGCGCCTGGGCCTTTATCCATGTGAATTAATGCCAGGTTCGATCGTGTCAAAAGCATACGAAACCGATCTGGTGCAGGAACGTCACCGCCATCGCTTTGAATTCAACAACGATTATCGTGAACAATTCGAGGCAAACGGCATGCGTTTCTCCGGTTTATCTCCCGATGGACGGCTGGTGGAAATTGCTGAACTTGCTGATCATCCATTCATGGTTGGCACACAGTTTCACCCCGAATTCCTATCCCGCCCTAACCGCCCGCATCCATTGTTTGTTGCATTCATTAAAGCAATTTGTGAGCGAAGTGGTGTCAACTATAAAAAATAGTGATTATCATTTATACTTAATGGGTATGTTACCAGGTCTTCTCCTGGCGAATAGAAGATAAGAAAAAATATAAGAAAATAGAGGAAGATATGGAAAGCATTATTGAAGATGTAATTGCACAAGAAATATTAGACAGCCGCGGAAATCCTACTGTAGAAGTCGAAGTGTTCCTGACTGATGGCAGTTGGGGCCGAGCAGCCGTTCCCTCTGGTGCTTCAACAGGCACTCACGAAGCGCTTGAACTGCGTGATGGGGATAAATCACGATATCTGGGCAAGGGTGTTCTTAAAGCAGTTGAAAATGTCAATGATGCTGTTGCAGATGCATTACTGGGTATGGATGCTTTAGATCAAATAGCCATTGATCATGAGCTCATCAGCCTGGATGGTACTCCAAACAAATCAAAACTGGGTGCCAATGCAATCCTCGGAACCAGCCTCGCAGTGGCAAAAGCAGCCGCTAATTGTGTTGGCCTGCCTTTATACCGCTATATTGGTGGCGTTTATGCTCATGTGTTACCTGTTCCCATGATGAACATCCTGAATGGTGGTGCGCATACGAGCTGGCAATCAACCGATGTGCAGGAATTCATGGTGATGCCTTTTGGTGCACCAAGCTTCACTGAATGTGTCCGCTGGGGAGCTGAAATCTATCATTCATTGAAATCAGTCCTTAAAGCACGCGGATATACCACCCTGGTTGGTGATGAAGGTGGTTACGCACCAGCTTTGAAAGCCAATTCAGAAGCAGTGGAAGTGATTTTGGAAGCAATTAGCAAAGCTGGTTTCAAAGCTGGGAAAACCCGTGATGCACAGGTAGCCATTGCACTAGACCCTGCAGCTTCAGAGCTCTTCGAAGAGGATACCCGTCTGTATAATCTTCGTAAAGAAGGAAAGAAATTGACCAGCGACCAGATGATCGCCTTCTGGAAGAGCTGGATTGACCAGTACCCCATCGTCTCCATCGAAGATGGCTTTGCCCAGGATGACTGGGAAGGTTGGAAATCCTTCACCGCTGAAGTAGGCGACCGGCTGCAAATCGTTGGCGATGACCTGCTGGTGACCAACCCCGAACGTGTACGTCGCGGAATTAATGAGAAAGCCTGCAATGCCCTTCTTGTCAAAGTGAACCAGATCGGTTCACTTACCGAAACCATCGAAGCAGTTGAAACCTGCCATCGCGCTGGTTGGAGAGCAGTCACTTCCCATCGTTCAGGTGAGACTGAAGATGCCACCATTGCTGATCTGGCTGTGGCTCTCAATACCGGTCAAATCAAGACAGGTGCTCCTGCCCGTTCTGACCGTGTGGCAAAATACAACCAACTCATCCGGATCGAAAACGAGCTGGAAGATGCTGCCCACTTCGCTGGTTGGGATGCACTAAAACAGGTAAAGTAGTTTCACACTGTAACAGAAAAAATGCTGGTCTGAAATTCAGGCCAGCATTTTTTATTCATTTGTTTGCCCTCTCCTGCACCTCCCCCTTTTAATAAACCAAAATGGAGAAAGAAATCCTTAAACAAAACTCCTGATTCTGGTTTTTGGATTTAGGGAAAGGCCGGGAAGAGGTCTATTTTTTCAAATTGACTTGATCCAATGTTTGCAGCAAATCCAGATTGTTTGGAATGTCAGATGCAGATTCAGCATAAAAGACATAACATATTTTTCCCTGCTTATCCACAATGAAGATCGC
>JBDKSY010000328.1:0-3181 GCA_039680395.1 Anaerolineaceae bacterium
GTCTGAGTCGGCGTAGAAGTAGGGACCAAAAAAGCGGGTACTGGAATGGGTAGATCGCTTTCCGCAAAGACCAGCCATTGATTAGCCAACCCTGCCCAAATTCCGAGCCCCAGACAGAAAACCAGCAACGCAAATACCCAGGGTATTACTGCAAGCCAGAAATTGATCCGTTTGCCATGCTTCTTTTCCTTTTTTCCTACTTTGATTCGCATCCCAGCAGGCTTTTTAGAAGGCTTGTGAAGTATTGGCTGAGGAGGTATTGGTGTATCCGTTTGTTTTGGCAGGGGTGTTTCTTCTACACCTGGCTGTATTACTGGTGGAGCACTTGCATATCTTATCTGAACAGGTTGGGTGATCTCTTCTGAATATTCATCTTCAGTAGCTAAAGGTTGTACTTCTGGTGTTGGTTTTACTGCAATTTGTGATGTACTTTCAGTTTTTTGCTGTCGTGCTTTTTGAAGTGCCCATTGCATCCCTTTTCGTGCTGTCTCATTTTTCGGATCTATCTCGAGAGCTCGTTTGAGGTATCGGATGCTATCATCTGGATCGCTGATCCCTGCCATGATCATCCAGGCAGTGATTTCATTAGGATCCTGGCTGATGGCTTCTTGTGCCCAAGAACGCGCTGCATTGTAATCGCCATGCTGGATGGCTAATCGTGCCTGGCGGATGGCAACTTGTACTCGAGAAGGGTCAGGATTGCTCATGGTGTTGGAGTAGTCTGAGTTATTGGCTCATTTCTAACATAGCAAAGGATTCCATCCGCGACGCCGCGGGCAACTGTTTCAGTATTTTCAGTCAGCATCTGATAATCCAGATTTAGAAAACCAGTCTCAATGATGGCAGCAATAGTGTTCGAGTTGATTTCATTAAACGCATGATAGTAAGTCATATCGTCAGTAATGGTGTTGTAATGAAAGCTCATTCCTGTATCTGCAGAATAGCGATCAATAAGGCAGGCAGTTAATTTATTGGATTTTTCAGGATATGCGTTTGAAACTGCTGCTGCTACCTTGAACCCGGTTGCATTTTCATCAATATACTCACAGGAATCATTGTGGATAGAAACTAAAGCTACTGCGTTGTACTGATATAAATTTTCATCAAATTCTTTTAACAGGTCAACATCGTAGCCAGCTTCTATCAGGTATTGGCGAACCAGTGTTGCTATTCGCAGGTTGACATCTACTTCAGTGGTACCATTCTCGCATACCGCACCACTGTCATATCCCCAGTGACCAGATACCAACCCGATACGGGGGCGTGAAGAAGGAGTCAAAGTTGGCAATATCGTGGTAGATGATCCTTCTGAATCGATTTCTGCCAGCATCTGACGTAAAAGGTTATTTGAGAATAAATTGTTCGGTGTCCACAATGTAAGCAGGGTTGCTACAATAACAGCGGTGAATAGAAGATTCTCTATTGTGTGCAAAATATTGAATCGAGACGTTTTTTCCGGCTTAAGATGGGGTTTTTCAACCGGTGGAACCGGAGTGGGAGCTTGTTTAGGGATATTTTCACTCATATTCATAGTATAAATGTGTTTTGATTTTTCCACATCCATGATTTTCACATGCCTGACTAATGATGTACCTCATTGTATAAAAGATTTACAAGTATAATGCAAATTGATTCCATCTTTATGGTTATTAAGAGAGTGTTACCAGTGGAGGATGCTGTATCAACGACTTTTCTCCAGAGTAGGTACCGCTTTCTGGGAGGATAAATGGAACCTTTGACTGATACTGAAAAGGTTATTCTGCTTCGACTGGCACGCCAGACATTGGAGACTGTTATTCGTGATCGTTCAAGGCTGCATATAGATTTGGAAAAGTACACTCCTCGATTGCAAGAGAATGGCGCATCATTTGTCACGTTAACACGGTATGAAGCCTTAAGAGGATGCATTGGAACATTGGAAGCATACCAACCTTTAGTGCAAGATGTATGCGAACATGCTGAAGCAGCTGCACTGGAGGATTACCGTTTTCCACCTGTACGACCAGAAGAATTAGAAAAGATAAACATTGAAATTTCGGTCTTAACTCCTGCAGTTCCATTCGAATATGCAACACCTGATGAACTTATGAAACGGTTGAGACCAGGGATAGATGGTGTGGTGCTGCACGATGGGAGGCACAGGGCGACATTTTTACCTCAAGTGTGGGAACAATTGCCTGAACCCGAAGAGTTCCTCAGCCACCTTTGCGCTAAAATGGGTGCAGCCAGCGATTTATGGCGACACAAATTATTACAAGTAAGCACCTATCAGGTAGAAGAATTCAAAGAATAATAAAAGAGACTTTCACACATACATGAGAGTCTCTTTTCTCAACAAGTAAAATAGAATTATTGGAAATTTGAGTAGAAAAATTATCTCAGATTTCAATAATGGATATAATCATCCACTTTCAAAACAAAGATGACCGCCCGTTTCTGATTTGGCTCTGTGGGCTGTGTAAGGTTATTACGGATGATATCCAATGCTTCATTCACTTTTTCATCTTCAGTGCCAACCAGCAGAGTACTGTTTCCACGCCGGATGAACCCGCCAGTAGATGCAATACAGGTAACTTTAAAATTTGCGCTGGTAAGGGAGTGGGAGACATGATCGTTATCAACATCTCGAACAATGGCAAGTATCAGTTTCATGGCTAGATCTCCTCGTAGTGTTCTATTTCCAGACCAAAAATGGTTGCTCCACCAATGGTGACAGGTGTAGGTGTGGGCAGAGGTAATGGCGCACTTTCCAGGGGTACAGCGATGTACTCAATCCTTTGACGGCAATTTTCTTGAATCACTGCCAGGGTGCTTTCCATTTCATCTTCAGTAATTGGGATCAATAAAGTGGCATTTTTTCGTCCCAGAAAGCCCCCAACACTGGGTAAATGATTGACGCCAACCCCAATCTCTTGCAGGCAGTTTTCGGCATTTTCTACATCTTGAGATTGGATGATCGCCATCAGTACAATAGTTTTCCTGGTTTCTTCCATTTTCCCGCACCTCCTTTATTCAGCTTTTTATAATGATATTTGATGAGGACCTGATCCATGTACAGTAATGGTTTCTCCAGAAGGAAAGGTTATGGTACTTTCTTCCTTCTTGCGAGTAATGGTCATTCCTTTATATTTTACAGTAATTGGCCAGGGAAAGGGATTCTCTCCGACCAATTCTACCCGGC
>JBDKSY010000329.1:0-2904 GCA_039680395.1 Anaerolineaceae bacterium
CAATCTCGCAGAAATTACCGAAAGGCAGTTCGTCCAGCATTATTTCGGTGCCATCCATTTCATAAACGGTGCGATATTTCTCATAGATAACCACCACCTTATATCCAAGTACTTCCAGGAACTGGCGAGCAGAATCGTAATCGCTTACATCAAACTCAATTTCACGGCGCACCTGCGCACCATTATCCAGCCTGGCATCGTCTTTATAGGTCAGGTGCGCTTCACGGTCTTTTCGCAACCTCAAAACACGCCGCTCTTGTAAAAACTTGTTCTCCGGTGTGTCAAAACGTAAATTGATTTCCAGAACGCGTGGTTCGAGCAAATGCGCACCCAGAGCTGTCAAATTCTGCTGCACTTTCGACAGATCAGAAATATAGAATTTCGCTTCAATTTCCTGCATCGTCAATCCTCTTTTCTCCTGCTGATGCAGGGTTTGTAGATCGGGTAATCGTTTTCTGATGCAGTGGTGGATGCGCTGCCAACACAGCAAAAGTGAATATCCATAAGAATAAAGTAATGAACAGAGCAAACAACCAGTTTGCCTGCGTGGCCATGTTACGGGTAAGCGTCAACCGGTCAATCCAATACCACAGACTGAAAGAAATGACTGCGACAGCCGTAACACTGCGATAATTGGGTAACCCAAACCAAAGCCAGATAACCGCCAGCAGCATGACGATCCCAAACACCGCACCGCTGATCGCCAGATATAGAGGGGGCACATTCATCTGGTAAGTAATTAACCGATCCCAATAGGCAATTGCCTGCTGTAGTCTTAACCATCCGGCTATGGAGGCGAGCAGCAGCAGGAAAGTAACCATAACCAAATCAAATGACCGTATCTGGCGTTTCATGAGATCTATTGTAATGTAATTTCCCACAAATGAACGTGTGCAGGTTCTGAGTCATAGGTGCTCAAAACCTCGACCTCGAGGTGGCTGACATCCAACGGCTTGGTGAATTTTACCGGAATGGTGCGGGGATTGGGATCTGAATCCCATTCTGATACATCTTCCAGCAGGAGAGTACCGTGTGCATCATAAGCATGGATGGTCAAAGTAGTGGCGGTACCACCGATCCTCACGGATACCCCTTTGATCGTTCTCGGACTGTCCCATGCCAGGTTCACCCGCAGAGGGTTGGCTTCAAAAGTGCGAATAAGGGTAAGGTCGTCGCCATCGAAAATCTTATCCATGCTGCCCATATCGAGATACGAGTAAGAAACATCGGTCATCACTCCCTGAACGAGGAGTGTTTCTTCCTGAAGGATCTGGCGTGCAGCCTTTTCCTTTGCCAGGATATCATCAATGTTCTCCACATAATCCAATCTGACAAAATAAAACCCTGGCTGGCCATTGGGATAGGGAATGGTTTCTTCTATCTGAATATCTTGAAATTTCCCACTTTCCTGTACCAGGCGGAACTCTTCAGGGATCATAACGAACAGGGTATCGGTGATCGCCCGGTGCTCATTGAAGTATCCTTCGATGGAACCCATTTGAAAGGGTGGTTCATCTTCATAGAAAAATCGCATAGTAGTATCGGTACCATTTGCCCAGGATGGTGAAACCAGTATTTTGGCATCAGGGTGAACATTTAGGTATTCATTGATGGTAGTGACCAGTTGCCTGGCGCCATATTGCATCCCCGCCAGACCATAATCCTGGTACCAGAGAGCACCTACCGTCAATGCCTGTACACACAGAAAAATATTGAAACCTGTCAGGCAGCCAAAAATTCCCAGATCAAACGCACGGGATGCTTTACTCCAGCGATGTACAACCCATTCCAGCAGCCAGTTCAGCCCTACAGCAGCCAGCAGCGTGAGAGGAATGGTCATCACCAACGCACGGGTAATTCCCAGTTGTGCCAGCGCTGCACCCGATGGCGCTGCCAAAAGGGTATAAAACATCACTCGATAAGCAGACTGACGGAACCTGAAGAGAACCAACCCCAGCCCCAGAAGGACAAAAGGAAGCATTATCCACAGCAAATGCCCGTATCCGTCCATCTGGTGACGGGCAAGGTCATGATCGTTAGCGAAAAACCAGTAGATGGGATTCAACCCGGCAAAGTATTCTTTTCCGAAGTTCAGAAGCTTTTCAGAAAGGGGAATATTTTGTATCCAATAAGAATTCAGCACCCGAAGATGTTGAAGGGTTTCATCAGGATGAACAAGCTGGAAACGCAGCATGGGAACCGCACATAATACAGTCAAGCCAAACGCAAGGCCCACCTGTTTGCGACGTTGAAAATGGTATTTCAAATCTGAAAAGAAGAGGAGGATGGCGATCACTCCGACCACCATCCGGATGGGGCTGTATGCATAAAAAGTAAGCGCAGCCAGGATGACTGCCAGATAGATCTTTCGGGTGTCTCCCTGGCGATATCGCAGGTAATAGTACAGGAACCCGACAAATAAACTGGATGCCAGGCTGGTTTCAAAAGCAGTCCTGCTATGTAGAAACCAGGCAGGGGTAATGGATAACAACATAACCGCCAACCAGGCGCGAGTGGAACCAAAGGCATACTTGAAGATGAGTCCCAGCCACACTGCAGCCAATGCAGTTGCCAGCATGGAAGCAGCACGCGTCACAAAAATACTTTTACCAAAAATTAGGTATGGGATGACCTGCCAGTAGACCGATGTTCCGAGATTATACTGATAAGAATTCAGGAAATACGTGGGAAAAAGCTGCCCATCGCTGCCCTTACAACCTCTTTCTACAAACTCTTCGGCAGAAACCGTTTGAATGGCTTCATCGGTAAAGAAATAGATGGGATATTTTTCTAACCCCACAAAATGCGTAACCAGGTAAACAAGGATCGCCAGAAAAAAGAGCAGACTTTCCAGTTTTATATGTCTCAATTGAGATAGCCAGGTTTCATCGGGGGCAGGTGAAC
>JBDKSY010000330.1:0-4493 GCA_039680395.1 Anaerolineaceae bacterium
TTCTGCACATTCCCATGAATATCAGAGGTTCCAAGGATAACTATATCGCGGGTCTCTGCTGCGTATGCTGGAGTGGGTTTGGACCCGAACAGCGAAAATACTAAAGATAACAAAACGAGAGTTGTTATCATTCGCCAAAAAGATCCATTCTTGACCATTATCTTTCTCCTTAAACAAAAGTTGAGGGAAATTAAGCATGTGTAAAAATAGTTTGGTTCTGAAGGTCTATCTCAGATTCTCACCTCCTTGCCTAATCTTGTTCTTGTTGAGCCCCCTTGCTTATGGATTAAGTTAAAAAGTTGCCGGTCATCTCATTCCTGATTCCATGGTATCACCCTGACGCGGCATTATTATGGTACATCATTGAAATGGCGAATTCAAGTATTAATGGTAAATTAATACTAGAATTATTTTGGAGAATTGCAGAGTAGTATAGAAGTAGAGCCAGTTATTAAATTTCGAATTGTGATTTTAGATTCTTTATAAAATCACGCGATAAGATGCCAGTACGGATGGCTTTGTGTAATAGATCAACCAGATCATTCTCTGATATTTCCAGCGGACGAGCAAGAGGTTGTTCGAGCTTATGGGCGGATAACCGTAGCATTATAGTATTGTTCTCCAAACAAAAAATCTCTTCTATCTTTCCCTCTGTATCACCCATATTGATGGAAACAGTGCGTAACTTTGCTGGTTCACCATGCTCACCCATTCTTGACTCCTTTCAATTCCATCTCCTTAAGTCAAAGCTCTTCACTGATATAGGTTGAATCAACGATCCCAACAATGACAGAAATGATGCAGGCGTCCGGGTTTTTCAGAACCTGACGGGCGCCATTGCCTTCGCGGTTTATTAGTACCGTATCGCCAATGCCGGCCTGGGTATTATCCAGGGCGATGAAATCTTCATCGGGCGTTTCTCCAGGGAATGCCAAAGGCTGCACTACCAGCAATCGCCTGTTCTTGTAATCGCGATGACCGATAGTTGTTACGACAGTACCTACTACTTTTGCTAAGATCATTACAGCCTTTTATGTGAACGGATTGATACCTCGTTTTAGTGTGATGTCTACACTGTCGTCCGGCTGGACGAATAATTCGTCAACAACTCCGACCAAAGCCAGATCCACTGGAACAAATTTTATATCAGGTAAAGCCAGCGAAGCCTCACGAGAACGCACCATGACACAGAGATCACCGATCCCTGCGTCCACAACATCTGCAGCAACCTGGTATGGACCAACTTTCTCCAGATTCTTATTGACTGGCTGGACGATCAAAAGTTTCAATCCTTCTGTTCCAGGATACTTGAGCGTACAGACAGTCGTTCCCTTTACTCTGCCTAATAGCATGGGTTACTTGACCCCTGTATTTTGAAGCACACGCGTAATGATCACATCCAGGAGTTTTGGATCCACCTGGTTTCCCAGACGCGCAATTACGGCATCACGGATCCTTTGGTGAAGCGCGGCTCCATCGGGTTGGGGTGGCACCACTGCCTGAGGTTCGGGTCGGGTGGTTTGTTGGAATGATGGAGATATCGAAGGGATCACTGCTGCCACAGGTTGGGATGATTGCTGGGCAAGATAAGGCCGGATTGGTGCGGCTGGAGGAGTGTAAGGCTTCTGTTGTACCAGCCGCATGCCCAGCTTATTCGCTTTCTCATAAGCCAGATCGGTTAACACGACCCCGTCACTGAGTTCGAGTGATAGGATGCCGCGCTTAACCATATCTTCGATATCTCTTTCGGTATAAAACTCTTTGGGCATTTATCGCTCCTATCTTACCGCAAGAGGGATATTCGTCAGGCGCCTTCACGACCCTGGAGACTCTGCAGAGCTCGGATCGCAGCATCTCTGGCAGTCATGATTTCGGCTTCTGTGCCTGATAACCACATTCGACCGAAGCGTCCCACGGATGACACATGGATCAATTTTATGCTGGCTGTTTTTTCGGCCTCATTACAGGCAAAATTGATGTAGGCAGCTGGTGCACATTCCAATACCAGCATAGTTTCACCAGGCACCAGCATACTGCCACGGCGGAATCGGTTCAGCAACTGCGACTGATAGGGATCAATGCGAGTGATCACCTGGGTCGAAACCACCTCTGGGCGAATGCGATCCTCGATCGTTAATCCCAACCGGTCTAAAACAACTCTGCCAGCTTCCTGAACCGCAGCCTGGTTTGGTGAATGCACCTCAAACATGCCAAATTCGCGCTCAACGATCTGTGCACCTGGTCTGGCTTCAGTTGCTTTGACAGCAATATCCACCACCCGGAAGACTTCATTTCCAGGCGCCATCTCTACATATAAAGCGGCCATCCCTTCAGTGGGCAGGTCGCCCTGGGTTACTGTACCCACAAAGGCAGCATATTGGGGTTGCATACGATCGAGGTAACAGTAGCAACGTAATGAAAATTTTTCAGCCATGATTTTTCTTCACCTGATAGCTATTTAGCTCCTTTTACAGGTTCTGCACTTCTTCCACCAATGCTCCCTTTGGTTTCCTTTGGCAGGATCATTTCAACATCGCTGTGGGGGCGAGGTATGACATGAACCGAAACGATCTCGCCAACACGTTTGGCGGCAGCCGCTCCAGCATCAGTAGCAGCCTTGACTGCGCCAACATCACCTCGTACCATGACGGTAACATAGCCTCCGCCAACATATTCCGAGCCGATGAGGGTGACGTTCGCAGCTTTCACCATTGCATCCGCTGCTTCAATTGCAGCCACAAGGCCGTGCGTTTCAACCATTCCTAATGCGATCAAAGAGGTGTCTTGTGCCATTTTCTTCCTTCCTTTAGGTCAAAGATTCAAATCAGTGTCAAGAACTATTTTTATTCTCCAATAGATCAAATACAACCTGCTGGACTATCCCTTCCAGTTCATCAAGTGAAGGACCAGCCGGTTTTTCACCTGGGGTGAATGCTTCGGGTGGGGGAGGTATTCTTTCGTAAGCTAAACGCTTGATATTCATCAGGTGATATGCGGTGATATTGTCTCCTGTGATCGAACCACCAACACCTCCTGAACCCAATGTTAATGAAGGCATCAAGCCTGTAGTAAAGCCAATTGCGCCTAATGTTCCCATCGTATTGACCAGAATGCGAAAAACTGGTTTTTCCAATCCAAATGCCATGATGACACGTTCATCGGTGGCATGAATGATCTGGGTATGGCCGCGCCCACCTGTTTGGATCAGAGCAATGGATGTTTCGCAACCCTGCTCCCAGCCATCCACTTCATACCAGCCCAGCACAGTGGTCAATTTCTCATGGGATAACGGTTCTTGATTGCCAACCTTCAGAAGGGGAGCCACTAAAACGCGTGTACCTTCTGGCACGCGAAAACCAGCATACACTGCAACATAGTTGGCTGATTTTCCCACCAAGTCAGTATTGATGCTGCCATCAGGGTGGAAAAGTACTTTTCGTAAGGCGTCCGTCTCTTGCGGGTTGGTGAAGTAAGCACCTTCTGTCTGCATTCTCTCTGCAAGCAGGCGAGCAATCGGGCGATCCGCAATCACGGATTGTTCCGTTGCGCAAATGGTGGAGTGATCAAAAGCTTTCGAGGCAACGATGTACCGGGCTGCTTTCTCGTAATCTGCAGATCGGTCAACATACACCGGTACGTTTCCAGGACCGACACCATAGGCTGGTTTGCCGCATGAATGCGCAGCTTTAACCATCGCAGAGCCACCTGTCGCCAGGATCAATGCGGTATTGCGATGTGACATTAATTCTTGTGTGCCTGCTAATGATACCTGCTGCAAACAGTTGATCAATCCCTTCGGTGCACCGGCGTTTTCAGCAGCTAATGCCATGGTTTGTGCAGCATCAAAAACACAACGTTTTGCTGAAGGGTGAGGTGAAAATACGATCGCATTTCGGCTTTTGACAGCGATCAGGGCTTTGTAAAATGTTGTCGAAGTTGGATTGGTAGATGGAACCAGGGCTGCAATCACTCCCATCGGCCAGGCAATTTCATACAGGCGATGGTCAGGATCGTGACGGATAACACCCACGGTCTTCTGATCACAAATGCTTTGCCAGACCATCCGTGAGGCAAATTCATTTTTCAACTTCTTGTGAACAGCAACTCCGAATCCAGTTTCTTCCTGTGCAAGGCGTCCCAATCTTTCTGAAGCCTGGTAGCCAGCTTCTGCCATCGCCGCACAGACACGATCTACATCGGTCTGGGAGGCATGTGCCCAAATTTTCCAGACCTCATATGCTTTAGAGACCGTATCACGTGCTTCTTGTATGGAAGAAAGATCCTGATCCATTATCACAATCCTTACTTCTCAAAAAAGCGAAAAATTTATGATTTCCGGAAAACTACTTCTCCTTCAACTTCCAGAGAATCAATGACCGACATGATGACGGCATCAACGGGAGTATCTTTGGTGATCGTTGTCTGGCGGGCAGAAGAGCCGGAACAGGTCAGCACCAGGTCTCCAATCCCTGCATCAACGGTGTCAACAGCTA
>JBDKSY010000331.1:0-1800 GCA_039680395.1 Anaerolineaceae bacterium
TCTTTTACTTCTTCTCTGATCAGCGTAATGTTAGGATGATGCTCGATTCTTTCGGTGACAAGTTCTGAAAAGGTTATCCGGTCTACTGCTAATGCATCACCCGCAGGAACACGAGATTGCATGGCACATTCTGCCAGCATGCTCTTCAGGGTAAGTAATTCATGCAGCAATAATCCATTGGCTCTGTCAACAAGTGTTGAACCCAATGAATTAGAACAGATGAGCTCGGCAAGACTGGCAGTCTTATGAGCTCCTGTGCTTACAATGGGACGCATTTCGTAAAGAAGTACCTTTTGACCACGCTCTGCCGCCTGCCAGGCTGCTTCAGAACCTGCCAACCCTCCACCAATTACCGAGATCATGCTTAATTTCTCATCCATATCCAACCATTTTACCACCCAGGTAGATTGGCATGACATTTGCGTGGCACAAAACTTGCATCTTATTGCATTGTCTACTATACTTTTTGTTGGAGTGTGCGTATGTTTCAATCTCACCGTCAAGTTCTCAGACCTGTAACAACTGCCCATCTGGCACAAACAATGACACTTCTCAGTTTGACGGTGGATGAATTACGCCAGGAAATTGATAAAGAGCTCGCGCAGAATCCTGCGTTGGAAATGGCAGAAGAACGCCGGTGCCCAATGTGTGGACGAGTTCTTGCTCCAAAAGGTCCTTGCCCGATCTGCAGTACTTCGCATGGTGAAGCAGAAAACGAGCCAGTTGTTTTTATTTCTCCGAGAGAAGATTTCCAATATCATTCCGATAATCCTGATGCAGAATTTGATTCAGATGAAACCACTTCGTCTGAAGATGATCTGCCTACCTATGTTCTGCGACAAATTTCTCCCGAGTTGGCAAATGATGATCGGAAAATTGCCGCGTATATACTGCTAAATTTGGATGATGATGGTTTCTTGAGTGTATCTATCGCTTCAGTTGCACAATATTTCCATATCCCATTATCTCGCGTACAGACGATCCAAAAAATTATCCAGCATGCTGATCCTATTGGTGTTGGTTCGGTCAATACACAAGAAGCTCTGTTGGTTCAACTAGAAGTTTTATCTGAAAACCATGAAATACCTGCATTGGCAAAACCGATCATTGCCGATCATATGGATCAACTCAGCCGACGTCATTTCAGTGATATTGCTCGCACATTGCGGGTAAGTGTCCGCGAGGTTGAAGAAACGGTACATTTTATCAGCGAAAATCTGAATCCCTTCCCTGCTCGAAGTCACTGGGGGGATCACAGGCAGCCTGGAGAAAGCACCAATCTGGGATATCGCGAACCAGACATTATCATTACTCAGATGAACGATAAACCAGATTCGCCATTAGTGGTGGAGATTGTTTTACCCATATGTGGCACTTTACGCATCAACCCCTTATTTAAAAGTGCGGTTCAACAGGCTACTGATGAGAAGAAAGAAGAATGGAAAAGTGATCTGGAACGAGCTTCGCTGTTTGTTAAATGCCTTCAGCAACGCAATCACACCATCCTTCGTTTAATAAAAAGGCTTGTCACACTCCAGAAAGATTTCATTCTCAATGGCGAAAAATACTTGCGTCCCTTAACCCGTGCATATTTCTCAACCGAACTGGATGTGCATGAATCCACTATTTCGAGAGCTGTGTCGGGGAAAACCGTTCAATTGCCAAACCGGCGGATCGTACCACTGGATAAATTTTTCGATCGCTCATTAAATATCCGAACGGTATTACGGGATATAATTTCTGAAGAGAAGCATCCATTGAGCGATGCTGAATTAGTGACCATACTTGAGAAGGAAGGTT
>JBDKSY010000332.1:0-10492 GCA_039680395.1 Anaerolineaceae bacterium
CTGATTTGATCAACCGTTCAGAAGCGTCGGTGGGTATCTGAATGGAGAGCAAACAATATAACGTTGCACCCAGAGCATATACATCAGACCTTGTATCAGTGCCGCTTCCGCTGCCATACTGTTCAGGGGGCGAGAAACCTAATGAAACTGCTTTCGCCATGCGCACCGTTTTCGCTTTGGGATCAGCTTTGGCGATCCCAAAATCAACCAGCACCGCCTGACCGGATGTGTTAAGCCGTACATTGCTTGGTTTGATATCACGGTGCACAATGGGAGGATTCCGCTTGTGGATATAAGCAACCGCTTCACATAGCTGCGTCATCCAATCCATCACCTGATCAAAGGGAAGCATGATGCCTTTACTTTCAGCATCTGCTATAAATTCGAGCAGGTCCTGCCCTTCGATATAATCCATGACCAGATAGTATGATCGCCCCTCACTGAAGAAATCAGATACACGTACCAACCCATGATGATTAAGAGAAGCGAGCAGCTTCGCTTCGTTGGCAAACAGTGCTTGCGATTCTGTGGTGGCGTCCATCAATTCCTTGATGGCTACTTTTTTATCTGCCAACCGGATATCCTCCGCCAGATACACAGCACCATAGCCACCTTCACCCAGTTTGCGCACAATTTTATAGCGCTGACTGAGCATGGTGCCTTGTCGCAGGGTATCAAATGAGTTGGCAGCCATAAAAGTCTTTTCGTCTCCGGAGAATTATCTCAGCTTGAATTGTAATCTGGCAGCTCCGATGGTGATGATATCCCCATCTTTGAGCGATTGTGTTGCACCGGTAGGAAGCATCGTCTGATTGAGCAATATTGGTTGATTATCAGCCGTATTTTGAAGGGTAAAACCTTTCGCACCTTTTAACACCTGGGCGTGGTTCTTCTTCACCCCTTCATCCGGGATGTAGACATCACAGGCGTCGGACGAACCGATCGTAGTTCTTCCGATCACAGAAATTTCAGTGTTAGCCCGCATCCCTGATATGATTTTGATCATAGCATCCTTCGCCAGCTCGACGGTTGCAGCAATGATCCCACCGAGACACGCACCGATCAAAACGATCCCGATGGCAGAGAGGAACAACTGTGCCTGCCCGCTGTTCTGCAGGAACATCTGGGTGAGCAGATCATAGATCACTCCACCCATCAGGCCAGCGACCACACCACCCAACAGGCTGAATGCAATGCGCTTGATCTTCAGGCTGAGAATTCCGAGACCCAATCCCAGGAATGCCCCAAAAGAAACCCACCCGATGATGCGCGCCAGGAAACCTCCCAGTGCAAAATCGCCAATAATGGGTTCTGTTAAAAAGGATACTTCGAGATTTCCAATATAAGCGAACGCCAGTCCGCCCAGTCCTAGCCCCATACCTCCGCTGATGGCGCCGGCGATGGATCCACCGATCAGGCCTAGAATGGTTCTTAGTATTGAGCGCTTTACCAGCAATCCCTCCATGATGCCAATGGCACCACCAATGAACAACCCCACGCCGATGCCGGAAATTACATTCGAGAGATGTACATCCCAATCATCCATGGGGATGAGACCAACGATCAGCCAACCCAGAATGCCACCAATGCACCCGAGTACAATGTAGAAATAAATTTGCCAGGTTTTACTCATTGTTCCCTTTCCGGTTCATTTTGGTGTGCATTTATTGATCCAGTTTGCTTCCGCAAGTGGGGCAAAACTTCGCCCCTGGTTTACGAGGGGTACCACATTTTAGGCATGTTACAGAAGAAGTGCTATCCTTTACTTCTACAACCGTGCCGCACTGATTACAGAACCGTGCACCTGGTTTGAGAGGACTTCCACATTTGGCACAGGGATTGGCTGCGACAGTTTTCACTGCAGGCGGTCGTACAACAGGTTGATCAGGAGATGACGCCCTCTGTAGATCCCCCCAGGGTACAGGAGGTATACCTTCCTTCGTAAGATTCGATACTGATGGAACAACAGGTTGCTTCACGGGAAGATTGATGGGGGCTTCGAAAACCTGGGAAGACTTCTTCCGGTTGAGAAGGATAATGGCAAACGGGATAACGAGAGCCAATCCAAGAGGTGCCAGGCAGCCCAGCCCCACCCAGATATTGGATTTCAAGTTGATCAGGTGAGGTTCAAGATAACCAGCACTGACTGTACTGCTGCCAACCTCAATTTCGATGTTTCTGCGTGTACCATCATAATCGGGGCGGGGGGTGGTATAGGTAATTTTGTATTGAGTAGCCAGCACCTGACCAATATCATCAATGATGTCGGTAAAATCTTCTCCTGCTTCTAGATCGTAAAACCTGCCATTCGTATCATCTGCCAGTTGCTGGTATTCTGACACCCAGGAAACTGCAATGGGATAAACCGTTATCTGACGCGGTGTAGTTAACAAAGCCAGGGTATTTTCATAGGTCAGATCGGGATCTGTGAATTCGTAACCCTCGTCAGACCCATCTCCATAATAATGGATCATATCATCCGAAATGAGCAGGAACAACACCTGCGAATCATCACGGAAGTTCATCTGCGTGCCAGCTTTCAATGCGCCAAAGGTATTTTCCGGATCATTACCACCACCTTCAGCGGCAAGTTCAGATAACCATGACTTGAATTCTGATACACTGTCGGTAAGTGAGTGATCCGAGTTATACACACCGCGAATTTCATCTCCAAAGGTGATCAACCCCAACCGGTAATCACGACCTTCTTCTTCCAAAGTTTCTGCAAACTCGGTACAGGAGTTGATCGCGCCTGTGATTTCTTCCTCCATACTGCCAGTAGTATCAAAGACAAAAACGATATCCACAGGCCGGTTTTCCCCAATTCCTGCGAACTCAGTGATCTTGACCTCTTCTCCATCCTCATACACTGAAAAATCCTTCTGAGTGAGGTTAGTCACCGGATCTCCGCCCGAATCAGTTACATTGACATACAGTGTCACTTCAGGCAATTGGGATACATCCACCTGTCCTATTTCAATCTCATAATCTTCATCCCCACCGCTAAAAGAGAGGAGATTGAACGTAAGAAATAACATTAAAACCAATCTCTTCATCCATTACCTCACTTACTCTGGCAGATTGGTGTTTTCATTGCAGCCGCACGGTCTTGCGGCTGGTAAGGCGGATGGTTTTTGAACCTTCTTCAGAAATTCCTTTACCTTGCTCCAGGTTTTGGGCTTCCTTTTCCATTTGCTGCGCAAGCTCAGTTTCACCCTGGTTCAAGAGCATAGTAACCGCCTGACGTAACCGCTGGGTCGCGCCATTGATATTCCCCATGGATGCTTCATCCAATGCCTGGGTCTGCAGCTTAAAGGCAGTGACTTTTTCGACGATATTCATCACTTTGCCATTCAGTTGATTTGCCAGAGCGGGGTTGGACGTAAAGTTGACGATCAGATCAACCGCCTCTCTCCCAGGTCCCTGATTGATGGTAGTATACGTGGCATCCACCTGAGCAGCCCGCACCGCGCCTTCAGGTCTCGGGGGAAGCATCAATTCCACCAGGAATGCAGCGCCTGCTTTTTCCAGATCGCCCACCGGCATGACCACTGACCTTCCTTGAATGGTGTTCAGCCCAATATCTTTGATCATTGGAGTTACCTGCCAGACACGGCGGGCTTCAACCCCCTGCACCATCCGCAATGTGACGGTCACATCTTTGCCAACCACCTGCATGCTTTGAAACACCTGCTGGAAAATACTGAAAGCCTGTTCGGGTGATGCAATATAGTCGGTATATCCCGTTCTGCTGCCAGGGGCTGCCAGCAAGCTGCGGTCTGAAAGCTCTTGCACGAAATCAGTATTCCAATCACTTCCCAGACCCAAACCAATGATGGGTACCCCATAAGCACCTGCATTATCAGCTTCGCGGAAAGAATCCGCTTCTTTATCAGTGACTTCGCCATCGGTCAGCAGCACAATGCGGCTGATACGATCTGCAGTATTGTAGGTAGTCACCTGTTTGATAGCCTCTCGGATGGCAGGAGCCATGGTGGTGCCGCCGGCATCCTTGATGCTATCTACTTTACGTTTGAGTGCATCCTTATCCAGTACTCCCTGCGCAGGGATGAGAACCTGCATGGTAGATTCAAAGGTGATAATCGAAAGCACATCCATTGGCTCTAGTTGGTCAATAATATTCTTCACCGCTTCACGCATGGTGCGAATCTTTTCGCCCGACATGGAACCACTGCGGTCCAGAACCAGGACAAAATTAAGAGGCATACGTACATTTGCCACGGCATTTCCAGGCATAACTTCAGTTAAAACATACAGCAACTGAGGCTGGTTTAGCATTGGAACATAACTCTTATTGGTCAAGCTGGTGAGTTGCAAAATATCTGACATAGTATCCTCCTATGGCGTTCTCATTCCAAAAAATATTATTCCATACGTACCACAATGGCACTGATATTATCTTCTCCTCCGGCCTGCAAAGCAGCCTGGATCAATGTATCACAGGCAGCCTGCGGGCTGGTGGCTTTTTCCAGAATAGATTGGATCATCTCATCGCGTACCATTTCCCACAAACCATCCGAGCAGAGTAACAAGAGATCACCTGCTGACAACACCTGAGGGAAGGTATCCACTTCAAGGTCTTCTTTATCTCCCAGGGTACGATATACCTGGTTACGTTGAGGGTGGCTGCGCGCTTCTTCAGGGGTGATCAGCCCGGCAGAAACCAGGCTGGCTACCAGAGAATGGTCTTTTGTTATCTGTTGCAGTTGCCCGTTCCGGAACACATAGGTACGGCTATCTCCGACATTGACAACAATAGCTGAGCTGCCAGTGATGAGTCCGGCGGTTAACGTGGTGCCGCGATCATTCCCAGTGGCAGCCGATTTACGGGTCTGTACAAGAAGGGAATTTGCCTGTTTCACCGCATTGACCAGGATCTCCGATGCACTCATCGCCTGCCCCAGGAATCGGGTAGAACCTTTCAAAGAGGGCACCGCCTGTAACTGGTGGATCTTATCCATAATGGTTTGTGTGACCAGTTTACTGGCACGTTCACCTGCTTCATGACCACCCATGCCATCTGCCACAATATACAACCCGGTTTGTGCTTCGCCAGGTTTTTGTTCCACTGCAAAAGAGTAGGTGCCTATGAAATCTTCATTGTGGTCTCTTACCATACCTACATGGGTGGCAAAACCAGCCGATTGCCGCAATCCACGCCCCAGATTTTGCGAAACGGGTGTGGGATGGAGATCATCGAGAAATGCCTGAACATGGGGGTACCGGTTGGCACGCGCCTGCTCGATGGCTTTTTGTAATCCTGCCGGTGCATCCTTTATAGACGATCTCAACTCATGTCCGGTAGTCAGGTAATAAAGCAACCGTGCAAGGATGCGGATATCCTTTTGCTGCAGAAGTTCAAGCTTGGCAGGATAACGGGTTTGCAGACAACCTGTCAGGTCTGTGATAAAAATGTTTTGGGTATGGGTGACCAGAATGGAATAGCGGGGATCTGCTGATTCATCACCAAACAATGCCAGCTTCTGGCCGTGAATGGATTGAACGATCTTACCCAACTTTGTGATCATTTCAATCGCCAGGTCTTCAGGTTGAGGAACTGCCAACCATGCCAGAGGTTGCCAGCCAGCTGAGAGAAGCTCCATCACCAGGAACTGTTGGTCATTTTGATCGAATAAATACTGATAGGGTAAGAAACCACGTATGCTCGCTTTGCTGAGCTCCAGCAACCATTTTCGCCCCGGCTCGTCTGATGGCAGATAGCTGGGTGATGAATGCCGGATCAGGTACTCCGTAAAAGGTTCACCACAAACCGGGCAATCATGGCTGTCGCGCATGGAGAAAGTGCCCTTGCATTTCCCACAGATCGTGCTGCGTGCCCGATAATACACCACATAAGGGTAATGAGGATTGGTAATGGTTTCAAGGATACGGAAATACCCAATACTATCACCAGGTGAGCGCGGGTTCACCGGTTTAGGCTGCCCGGCAGAAGCAGGTTTTTCTGAAGGTTGCGATTTTTCAGAAGATAATGCCTGATTGATCGCAGAAGCAATGGGAGTGACAATTTCTTTATCCAACCTGGTCATAAAACCTGATAAAGATGAACCACCTGTCCGAGCCGGTTCGACAGGTTTGGATGCTGGAGCCGAGACCGGACGGGAACTGGGAAGCGCAGGGCGGTCGTTTATCTTTGGAGACACAGATTGAGAAACAGGTTGATTGATGGGAATGGGTGTTGAAGCAGGGGGAGAGTCTCCTGCAAGAGGGTTGGATTGACTCGCAGGCGCCAGCGGTTGCAAAACTTCACCGCATTTTGCGCAGAATTTCGCACCCGTTCGATTACTCGATCCACATTTTAGGCAGGCTTGTTCGTCCATACTTAACACCTGATTTTATAGATAGATCACACCCAATAGATAGAGAAGCAAGAATAATAATGGCAAACATAATACTAACACTTCAAGCAGGATAAAGCCAAATGCCAGCAGCCAGCCAAAAGCCACCAGCAAAACAGGCGGCTCAATGATAAGGCTAACTGGGGCTTCTGTAGTTCCTTGAAGTTTCGATGCTACAAGAATTCGGCTTTGGATCACTCGTTCTGTCGGTACAAGCTGAAAATGAAGGTTCAAATACCCTTTGATAAAGCCAGGCAACCGGTCAATGGAAGTTCCAGGTCGAGAATGCCAGCGAGCCCACTTCAACTTTCGAGTGTTGAAAGTGATTTGAACCAATCCTGGGCTGAGCTCTGTTTGCATATTTGTGGGTATTACCTGCAGCCAGCTATCTTGAGCACTCAGGGTCAGATCAATACCAGGGGGTGCAAAAATGGTCACAGATACAGGCTGCGGCGTCTGATTAACGCCAAAGACGCCTAAATAAATGGGATTTGGCTGCAGGCTGATCGTTCTGGATGGGAAAGACGCTGCAACATTATTGACGGGTTGAGGTGCAGCAATTGGTTTGGGAATCTCACCAGCTGGGATGGGTTGTGGTACAGCCTGAGGGGATAATGCAGCTAATAATGCCTGCTTCATATCCAGGGCGGATTGTGGTCGCTTGGCTGGATTTGGCTCGACTGCCCGGCTGATAGCTTTTTCGACTTCTGGACTGATGGCAGGATTGATCGCTCGAACAGGGGGAAATACAAAGGGGGTGAGAGAGGGCTCGCGATTGGTCAGCATCTGGTGTAGCAAAGCACCCAAAGAATAGATATCGGTAGAAGGGTTGGTCTGGTCAATGCTACTTAAAATCTCAGGTGCCAGATACCCTTCTGTACCAAACCGTACCGTGTCACCTTTTTTTCCGGGTTTATAAAAACGGGCAATCCCAAAGTCAATCAATTTGATATTGCCTGTCTTTGACTCTTCCATTACATTTGAAGGTTTCAGGTCGCGATAAATGATGGGTGGATTTTTTGAATGAAGGTAATTTAACACATCGCAGATCTGGCACGCCCACTTGATCACCCGCTCCTGCGAGAGAAAGGTGCCTGGTTTTATACCCTCCAAAATTTTTTCCAGGTTCTGTCCTTCAATATATTCCATGACAAAATAGGGGCGCCCCATCTCTTCAAAATACTCTTCTGTGGTGGGCAAGTTGGGATGTTTGCTTTGGTGAAGAATATCGAATTCTCGTTTGAAGGATTCTTCAAGGTTCGTTCGGATGGCATCCCGTTTGGCAGGCGAGAGCGAATCCAGCATGGCATAACTCATCTCTTTGATCGCCCAACGCAACCCGGGTTTTTTCGTATCTGCAGCCAGGTAAATGGCTCCCATTCCTCCCTGTGCAATACGTTTCACAATGTAGTAACGTTCTTTCAGCAACACCCGCGCGGGAAGTCTACCGGTTTCGTAAGGATGATCCAGTTTGTTGCCGCTGAGAAGACTGCCACAATGTGCACAGTATACAGACTGGGGACGGTTGGCTCGTTTGCATTGAGGGCAGGCATTTCCTGAAATTGGTTGCCCACATTGAATACAAATTTTTGCGTTCTCCGGGGAGGTGGTGCCGCAGTGAATGCAAACCAGACCACCTGGCTTGGTTTGCAGATCCTTCCCGCAACTGCTGCAAAAACGGGCAACTGCGCGCTGTTCTTTTCCACAATGCGGGCAAACCCGTGGTGAAGTAGTGATGGCTGTTCCGCATTTCGGGCAGAAGCGTGAATTGGATCGCAGTAGTGTATTGCAGTTAGGACATTCCATAGAGTCTTTCTTTACTTATTCTTTCATTCCTCTAATTTGCGGGTTATCTTGCGTGTATCATATCGCAACCGTTTGGTTACTTCCGGATTCAAGCTTCCCTGCTGTTCCAAAATATTAGCCTGCAACAACATGGTATTTGCCAGTTCGATCTCACCCATATCCAGCAGACGGGTGGCTGCCTGGCGTAATTTTTGGGTTGCGTTGCCAGGGTTGCCCTGGTCTGCCTCCTTTAATGCGAGTGTACCCAACTCGACAGCATGGACTTTTTCTATCAATCTGACAATCCGCACATTGGTACGTTCCATACCTTGAGAATTCATGGTAAACACCACATCGTCTCTCATTGTCAGGCGGGGCTTCTTCACATCCGGGCTGTCGCAAGTAAGCAGCATTTGAGCACCGCGGAAATCTCCGGCACTCCAACCAGGAAGCTGCAGTTCCAAAAGGATCGAAGGTGGATCTGTTGGATCGAAATCTCCAAGATAAAAGGAATAATTCCCTTCATCGTTTGGCCCGGGATCGAGCTCGCTTAAACTGGGTAGGATATGATACGCATGGATCAGCTCCACTCCCGGGGTAAGTTTAATCTTTACTTCCATATTTCTATAATGCACCGAAAGGGCAGACCCCAACTCTTTGGTAAAAGCATCCAGCACCTGTTCGGGTTTCTCGATGAAATACGAATGCCCTCCGGTGCTGTCAGCCAGAGGAATAAGCAGCTCCTCATTGAACTCATTCCCCATTCCCATGGTGGTCAACGTGACACCTGCTTTTTGGGCTGATCGTGCCTGTTGGTAACAATTCGCGGCATTTTTAGTATAGCCATCGGTCAGCACAACCATCCGGTTTGCCATCCCCGGCACAGGGGTAAGCTGGATCTGCCCCAAAGCCTGTTCCATGGCGGGCGCCATTTCGGTTTCATTTCCCAATGAAAGGAAATCCAACTGGTTGGCTGCCTGGCTCAAACGGCGGCGCTCTTTTCCCGAAGTGGTGGGGATGATGACCTGGCTTTGTTGTGCAAATGCGATCAGTGAAAAATAATCAATCGAGCGAATTCGGTCACTGATCACCCGCAAAGCTTCAGCCACATAATCAATGCGGCGGGGAAGGCCACCCAGTTGCTCAACAGCCATGTTCTGGATTTTCCAGGCAGGCACCCCATCGGTCACTACCTCAACAATGTTTCCACTTTTTGCCAGGTCTTTGAATTGTGCATTGGATACCATGAGGATGCGCATCGAATCACTGCAATCAATGACCAGGCTGATATTCATCGGTAGTGGCTGGCTGGCAGATTTTCCTCCAATTTCAATCAAGACATGCACCCTGCGTGCCTGTCTGGTAGCAGGGAGAATGGGATGTGAAAGAGTGTGCTTAAGTGTCAGATTCATACCCATATATCCATTATTCCGATTGGCGGCAGGCTTCTAGAACAGCTGAACTGCCCTGCCGCGCTTCAAGGTCCAATGCCCAGCGTAATCCCTGGCCATAGATATCGGTTCTCGATATCATAGCAGATGATTGCAACCGTTCGCCTAATGCTTCCAACACTTTCCAGGCTGACCATTCTGCTGTTCCTTCACGCACAAGAGAATTGTGCAGCAAGGGGCAATTTTCGCCCTGCCATGCATGCATTAACTCGTGTGCACAAACCTGAATGAAAAGCAGCCGGGGAAGCCCGGTTTGAATATATATCCCACGCTTGATGCCCCGCCTGGCATATATTCCCAGTGTTCTGTCTGGAGGCTCGAGCAATGCTGTGTTCTGGGCTTCCATGACTTGAGCCAGTTGGTTACGATCTACCAACGATAAGCTGGTAGGTACATTCAATGCAATGTGAAATAATTGTTCCATCCAGCGGGTTACATCACCATAAAGCGTCTGGGCTTCTTCAGGAAGATTGATGGTGGTTGCAAAACATTTCTCGCAATACTGCCTTCCATCCGAAAGCTGCCAGCGTTGTTCGGTAAAAGGCTGCCCACAAATATCGCAGGTGGGAGGTTCAATGCTGCATGCCTGGCAGTATGGCGCCTGACCATTGATCGAATAATACCTGGGGGTAAGAATGGGTTTCCCACAACCAAGGCAATGCAATAGATTCTGCTGGCATGTGGTACAGATAGGTTGGCTGCCATCGGCCATGGGAATACCACAGATCAGGCACCTGGGTTTGTGGCCAACACAATCGCGGCAGACGCGCAGCATCTGACCAGGCTGCCACCGGTCATGGTGATAGAGAAACGCTCTATCGTCTATCTTCCTCCCGCACAGGTGACAGAATTCACTCATGCGCGGTTCCATTTTTTCTT
>JBDKSY010000333.1:0-10569 GCA_039680395.1 Anaerolineaceae bacterium
CTGAAAAGGTGAATTTGTTTGGCAGGTAAACAACGGGCACATAGAAAGGCACAGGTGGTGGAATCCAATCCTCCGCTTAATCCAATGACAACCCCGCGAACACCTCGTTGTTCTACCTTATCGCGGATAAAATGGCAGATCTTTTCGATCTCTTCTGCTGGGTCAAACAGCAGACTTGCATCCAGTTTTCGCGCAGAATCTTCATTCCCCATAGGCTATTCTCCGATTGTAGGGGAGACTCAATAAATTCATCATAGCACATTGCAAAGAAATAAGTTTCCTCATCACTTCGTCTACAGAATCTGGAAGAAAGTAAGAAAAAGATAGGAAAGAGTTAATGATACTTTTGGATGAAATACTGTGAACTGAGATTGAAGCGATCGCTATAATGAATCAAAAAGAAGGATCTCCATGATCACCTATAGTGACACGCTGGCAGGGATCACAAGTGATAACCTGAAGGGCGGATTCTTTGTTGGGTGGAGAAACCCACCCTCACCAGAAATGCATTATCAAATCCTCTCTCAAAGTTTTGCCAGGATCGTTGCACAGATGGAAGACGGAACGGTGATCGGATTCATTACTGCTATCAGTGATGGCATCTCCTGTGCTTATATTTCATTCCTCGAAGTGCTGCCAGCCTATCAACATCACGGGATTGGAACTGAATTGATACGCCGAATGCTTAAGAAACTCGATTTTCTGTATATGGTTGATCTGACCTGTGATCCCGAACTGCAGCCCTTCTATGAAAAATCACATATGTATAAAGCAGTTGGAATGATGGCGCGAAATTTCAAACGACAATCCTGCGACAATATGTAACGGTGCAGGAAAAATAATGAATACGTTTCACTGAACCACGCTACCTCAATTACTACGTAGATATCAACGAAAAAGGAGCCTTCCCATGAGTATTCAGTCCCATAAACGCATGCAATTCGTATCAGATGGTTTAGTACAACAAGTTGTAGAAGGGCGTAAAACTGCCAGCACAGAATGGGTGGATAGAATTAACAGTACCGAGAACGAATTTGATGATCCATTGGTAGTAGGGGAATATTACGATGTGTACGATAGCAATTTACAGGTACGAGCTACCATTCGTGTAATCGCAATGGAGTTATGCCGTTGGGAGGATATCCCTGAGCGCTTATGGCGTGGTGAAACAAACAGCAATGCTGATGAATTCCGGCAAGACCATCTTGATTTCTTCAATAATCCAAAAGATGGGTTCGAGTTCATTGCATACTATTTTAAGCTTGTGAAATAGGAAAAGAATTAGAGAAATAGAAGAATAAAAAATAAGGAAATCAGAGATTTTGTTTGGCTTCTGATTTCCTTATCTTCATATATCCTGATAATTACCTGTAATGCTACCAGTAATGGCTTTCAAAAGACATAACGGTAATTCTTTAATATTTATATTCACGCATTTAATTCAGCCATTTGAGAAGCAATTGATGAAAACTCTATGTGATTTACTTCTTCCACAGTTTTTACCCATGCTTTAGGCACTGAGTCAAAGCCATTCAAGGCACCTGCAAGAGCACCAACCATTGACCCAATTGTATCGGTATCTCCACCATTATTGATCGCGGCAATGATGGAAGTTTGGGTATCACCTTTTGCTGCATAGAAGATACCAGCAGCAGTCGCCAATGCCTCTGATGCATGGAGATGCGAGCCGATCACTCTGCGGATCTTATCGCCAGCTTCAAATGGGTCTTTCGCTTTTTCTGCCAGTTCCAGTGCGATTTCCAAATTAGGCAAAGGATAGCGGTGAGAAATAATGCGGGCAGTTTTCCTGCCAATTTCTTCGCCCATCTTTGCGCCTTTTAACATGGCATCCATGATCGAAGAAACTGATGCTTTGGGACTTAATGCTTCAGCGACCGCCGCAGCCTGTGCACTTGCAGCAGACAATGCTACATCTGTTGGGTGCGTGGGTAAAGCCAGTTTACAGGCCAGGTCAACTGCTCCTTCAATATTTCCTGAGCGAGCCCACCCAGCTGGTGAAATTCGCATGATACTTCCATTTGAAACACCAGTAGAACACCAGTCTCTTGATCTATCTTTATAACCGTCATAAATATGGCTCAACAGCTTGCTGAAAGCAGCTTTTGTGGTTGGCCCAAAGACCCTGCCATGGCGCCATATGGTTTCATTGTTCTCAACCCATGTTGCCAATTCTCTGACAAATTGATCTGAAGAAATATCGCCATGATATTTCAAGATTGCATCAGCAGTAACGATGGTCAACATTGTGTCATCAGTAAACTGACCACATTTATAATCCAGGTGAATGAATTCGTCCGACCAAATCGGAAAAAATGTTGTTGCTCTACCATTACATCGTTCTTTAATTTCGTCACTTGTCAATTCGTGCAAAGGCATTCCAAGGGCATCGCCCACTGCGACACCAGCAAATGAGCCTTGTATCTTATCTTTTAAATTACTTTGCATGATTTTCCCTTCCATCTATAATAAATTCTCGTGTTGTAATTGCACACACTGTAAATTTCACTGTACAGTGTGTGCAATTATTTTAGTAGAAGGTTTTCTGCGATATTATGTTGTTCAAAACTACGCCTGTACAAAACACATTCTACGATATTGGGTTTTCCAACTTAACGTTGGATCACTTCTTACTTCCAATCCTCCATCATATCCACGTTGTCAATGGTCACAAGAACATTTTTGATCGGAATTTCAGATGGTGGGGTTTTCCCTTCGACGATCATGACACCTTCCATGATGGAGATTTCGCCCCAAACGAATGGTGAGAATGCCATGGTGCCATTCAAAAGACCATCTTTGATCGAGGTCTTGGCGTCTTCGATGTAATCAGTACCAACAACGATAACCTGATCCTTGATCCCTGCTGCAATAGCAGCTTCGACAACAGCTAAAGCCATCACATCATTTGCACAATAGAAACCACGGATATCGGGGTGAGCCTGGATAATATTGGTTGCTGCATTCAGTGCAACGGTTCGATCCCAATCGCCAGTCTGGCTGGTAACTAATTCAATGTTTGGTGAGCTTTCAAATACTTCTTTGGCACCATCTCTTCTTGCCATGGATTGTGGAGCTGCTGCGAGGCCTTCAATGATGGCAACTTTTCCACCTTCGGAACCCAACTGGTCAACGATATACTGTGCGCCACTTCTTCCCTGAGAAACAAAATCTAATGACTTAAGCTGCGTTACTTCGCCGCCATCTGCTTTCACGGCCTCAATATCACTTACCTGGTTAGGCTCCAAAACAGGGATACCTGCTTCTGTGGCTTTAACAATACAGGGGATGAGGTTGTTTTCGGTGATTGGGTAGAGTAAGAGAATATCATATCCTGCGGTAACCATCGTTTCGCAGGTAGCTAATTGTGATGCGATATCGCCTTCGGTTGGAGCAGAAAGAACATCAACCGTAATGCCTAATTCTTCGCCTTTTGCTTTCAGACCATCAGCAAAAGTAACCCAGAAAGGATTTGCCATTGTGATCATCAAAGCACCAATCTTAATGTCTTTATCCGCTGGGGGTTCATAACCAACCAGACTATCGAAAGTTTCCTGTTCCATCTGTTGGAATGGAGTTAATTCTCCGGCTGCTTCAGTAGCTTCAGCTACTTCTTCTGTGGCGTCTGCAGCTGCTTCGGTAGTTTCTACTACTTCTGTGGATGCTGCATCAGTAGCGGGGACTGTTGTCTCGGTATTTGGTGAACATGCAGTTAGTACGACGGACAGCATAAGCACTAATGCACATAAAAATGCTAATTTGCGATTCATTTTTTCTCCTATAAATGTTTACAGCAATACTTCATTTAATTCTCGATGGTGTACAATAATGATGTGGTCTGAGTAAATACTCGATGTTTACTCACCTCCTTCTAATTCGCACACGCAATTCTTGGCAAAGAGAGGTTAGCGTGTGCGAATTTTGTCAATGATCACAGCCACTACGATCACAATACCAATCGTGAGCTGTTGGATATAAGACTGAACACTTAATAAAGTTAATCCGTTCTTCAGGGTTGCCATTAAAATAGCGCCGATGATCGCACCGGGTATGCTGATGACGCCGCCAATGAAACTGGTTCCTCCAATGACTGCAGCAGCGATTGCATCCATTTCCAAACCCGTTCCAGCTAAAGGTTCAGCAGCATTTAATCGAGCGGTCAGGATAAGTGCACCAATCGCAGAACATAACCCGGATATTGCATATATGAATATCTTTGATTTCCAAATATTTACGCCACTCAAACGGGCAGCTTCTTCATTACCGCCTATTGCCAATCCATAGCGTCCGGTTCTTGTGCGTGTCATGACAAGAAGAACGATCAATGCCACAACAACTGCCAAAATTGCCGCATAAGGCAGGGGACCAATATATCCAGTTCCAATTATTCTGAAGCTTTGAGGAAAACCATAAATCGAACGCGCGTCGGTAATAATGTATGCAATTGCTCTGACGACACTCATCGTAGCCAGGGTGGCAATAAAGGGAGCAATTTTCACTACACCAACCACAAAACCATTCACTGCTCCGATCAAAACACCACATGCAAGTCCGATAAGAAGACACAGCCAAACGGGAAGCTCAGCTTTCAAAGCCATGGCTACCAGGATCCCACTCAGGCATAAAACCGACCCGATGGAGAGATCAATTCCTCCGGTGGAAATTACTACAGCCGCACCTGTAGCGATCACAATCGTAATCGCTGATTGGATCAGAATATTCGACAGGTTGGATGTTGAAAAGAATCGAGGGCTTAATATCGAAAATGTGATAACAAGAAGAGCCAGCGCAAGCAAAATACCCGATTCAGTGGGGACTTTCTTTGGTTTGATCTTTATAAATGTCTGTTTTAATTTCGTCATTAATGCTTCCATTCAAATACTCCTGACTGCAATCCTTTAAAGTGACCTGTAAACAAGCTCTTCTTCAGTTATGTCAAAGGGGTTCGCTTCAGAAACAACATTTCCATTTTTCATGATCAGAACCCGATCACATAATTTAAGGGCTTCTTCAATTTCAGATGTAACAAGCAGAACTGCAACACCTTTTTCTGCCATCTGTTTGATCAATTGATAGAATTCCTGTTTTGCTCCAATATCAATTCCCTTGGTTGGTTCATCCATCAAGAGTATTTTTGAATTGTGATTAAGCCATTTGGCGAGGATCACTTTTTGCTGGTTCCCACCACTAAGAAAATTTGTGGCGACACTGACATCATTATTCTTGATCTTGAGAACATCCCGAAAGGTTTCAGCAATTTGCCTGATCCTCTTGAATTGAATGAGGCCAAACCTCATTGCTTTCTCGTAATTTGCCATCGAGATATTGTCTGACAGGTCCATTGATAAGATCAACCCTTGATTCTTGCGGTCTTCAGGGATCAGTCCTATACCATGCTTGATCGCTTCGATTGGAGACTTAGAATCTACTTTCTTGCCAAAAACGAACATTTCACCAGATTGAAATGGTTCAGCACCGAAAATCCCTTGCAGAACATCTGTACGGCCCGACCCTACCTGACCATATAATCCCAGGATCTCACCAGATTGGAGGGTAAGAGATACATCCCTGACGTTCTTTTTCGCTTTTACGTGGCTGATCCGCAATGCTTCTTCTTTATAAACTTTTTCTTCTTTGTCTCGCTGTAATTTATTGTTACTGGAGCCTACCATGAGAGAAACAACCTGTTCTTTGGAGATTTCTTCACGGTTGAAACAACCCTGCAAGACTGCATCACGAAGGATGGTGATGCGATCAGCGACTTCAAAAACTTCGTCAAGGTGATGGGTGATGAAAACGATCGTCTTCCCATCCTCACGAAGCTTTTTCATGATCTTGAAGAATTCTGTAATTTCGCGGCTTGCAAGTGAAGAGGTTGGCTCATCCAGTACAATGATCTTGCTCTGCCGGAATAAAGCAGTAGCAATTGAGATCATCTGTTGAGCGCTAACCGGCAATTTTTTTACTGGCTGGGTCACATCAATATTCAAATTAAGGGATTCCAGGCTTTGCTTCGCCAGCCTGATCAACCGCTTTTCATCAATGAGAGTGAAAGGCCGGTGTACCAATGGCTCCTGCCCCAGAAGGATGTTCTGACAGGCATTCATGGTAGGTACCAGACAAAGCTCCTGCGGAACGTAACTGATACCTTCTTTTATTGCCGAAGACGGGTCTTTAAAAGTAACCTTCTTCCCTTCCAGCCAGATCTCTCCAGAATCAGGAGACGTAATTCCACAGAGGATCTTCATCAGAGTGGATTTTCCTGCACCATTTGCACCGATCAGCGCATGAATTTCTCCACTTTTCAAGCTCAAATCCACGTTATTCAAAGCAGTATTACCGGGATATTTCTTGGTAATACTCTTCATATCAAGAATATTCGAGAAAACTTCTTTACTTTCGATTGAGCTGCTCACTACCATGTCCAGCCTGCTGTGCGGGATTGTGATTTAATGAACTCGACAGTTTCTGCGTAACTGACAATACCAGCAGTCGCGCCATACGAGGTTACGCATTTTGCCCCAACAGCACTGGCGAACACGGCTGATTGCTCGATTGGCCAGTTGTGGTACCTGCCAACAAGGAAAGCACCCACAAAGGAATCTCCGGAGCCTGTTCCATCAACTGCTTTTACGTTGAAGGCAGGTATCATCCCTGTGAATTCTGAAGAGTAGACATAAGCACCCTTACTCCCCATTTTTACAATGACTATTTGAGGACCTCTGGAAATAAAGTGTTGAATTGCTTCTTCAAAACTGCCTGTCTCTGAATAGCGCATTGATTCTTCTTCATTTGTGATCAAAATATCACAGTAAGGTAGAGATGGATCCAGGGTAGCTTTCCATTGATTTGTAACATCCCAGCAGGTATCAATAGAAATGGTCACACCTTTTGCTTTTGCCCGTTTCAAAATACCAGCAAGGTCTTTGCCCTGCGTTCTTTGCATAGCCATTGCTCCACCAATATGGAGAAAATCACCTTCGTGAAATGCATCGAAATCAATTTTCGATTCATCCAGCTCATTATTTGCACTAACGCATAATACAAATGAGCGTTCACCATTGGGATGAACAAAACAGATTGCACAACCAGTTTTTGCATTTTCGGTCACAAACAGATGATTGGTATCAATATCCAGATCTTTCAATCCAGATTTGATGATATCTGCACCAATATCCCGACCAATACACGAGATCAATCCTACCGGTGCGCCACCCAATTTGGCGATTGTGACTGCAGTATTCAAAGCAGTTCCACCCATGCAAAGATCAGCGGAATCAGCGTTGACAGCACCGCCATATTCGGGCCATTCTGTAATTGGCTGCGTAACTAAATCAAGCATCGAAATTCCTAAAGACCAGATCTTCTTCATTCCCATACCTTCTTCATTTATTTAAGCTGTTCGAACAACATACCAGCTAAATTCATTTTCAGGACAGCTTATCATTGAAAGCCATACGGGCTTGTCAATCTCTTTTACATAATTTGTTTGAACCATTTTCAAAAGCAACGAATCCCTGGTTATATTTAATTTTTCTGCCATGAATTCATCTGCGAGAGCCGGCATAAGGTGAGCAACAGAATGGGTTAACGTCAGATGTAAATGATTCGCAATGTATTCACAAAGGGATTCGCCAATCTTTTCAGGGAGCGTGTCAGAAGAGATAAGACTCACAGGAAAAATACTTCTATCAAACATGATAGGGGCACCATCCATAGTTCGTACCCGGTCAATGACAGTTACGGGATCACCAGGTTGCAGGCGCAATTCATGTGCAATGAATTCGTCTGCATGTTCGCCATAGATTTGAATTTCACGAGTTCCTGGCTGATTGCCTCTTTCTCGCATGATCTGAGAAATGGACACAAGTCTTTCGATCCCTGTGTCCAGACTCTTATTGGATAATCCAACCACAAAAGTACCCACCCCTCTTTTGCGATCCACGTAACCCATGTTTGCCAATCTATCCAATGCTGTTCGCAGAGATATTCGGCTAATATTTAATTTATCAGCAAGTTCGTTTTCTGAAGGTAATTTTTGTCCAGGAACAAATTCCCCCTTCTCAATCAAATCTCGCAAGACCTGAAAGGCGCGATCAGAGACTGTGTCTTTCGAAACGATCGGTCCCCATTGAATTTCCTGTTGGCTCATCTGATACCCTTCCTTTATTTCAAGAGTATAAAGGCGAAGAAAAGTCTACCTTGAAAGATAATGTTTGTTGTCCGTTGTCTGTTGTTTGACATTATACAACTGGTGTATACAGTTTGTCAATGAACTTTTGATTTTGTAAGGTTGTCTGGCAACCTGAAAGTTGTTCATCGTATAATTCGAATAGAAAGCTGATAGCGGCGTAGATTTTGATCATCTGAGCCTTCGAGAAGGAGAAGATCATGAAATTCTATAAAAAATGGGCAAAACGAGAGGTTTCTTTCTCCCAAAGAATGATCGCCACCCTTGGCGCTGGATTGATCTTTGCTCTGACCATCCCATATTTACTGGCAAAAGTTATCCCCCTGTTGGATCCAGCTTTTCATCTTCCCTCAATCACCTTTGGCATGATCAGTCTGATCATTGGTGGCATTCTCATAATAGCGGGGTTCTCCTTCGGGATCTGGTCAATCGTTGATCAGTTGATCCTTGCAGGAGGCACACCGCTCCCGGTCATGGCAACGCAAAAACTTCTGGTGATGGGTGCATTTAAATATTGTCGCAATCCCATGGCATTCGGAACAATCGTTGCATACACCGGAATATCAATTTTTGTTGGTTCGCTCGCGTCGCTCATTGCTGTTGCTGTTTTTGCCCTGTTGCTGATGTTATACATCAAGTTGATCGAAGAGCGAGAACTCGAAGAACGATTCGGGCAGGAATATTTAACATATAAAGAGTACACCTCATTCATTATTCCCTGGGTTGGCAGGTGTCAAAGAAAAAGCAGCAGACCCGGCTAGTAAAAACGGCTTATTCCTTCTTCATGCCTTCAACAGGAAAGCCACAAGCTGCCAGTTGCTCGAGCAGTTCGCTGGGATCTTCCAACCATTGCCCCCACTTGCGCGACATGTGCTCCGTCCAGGAATAGTTATCATAAGTGAAAGTTTCTTCTTTCCCTTCTACCTCAAGGTCAATTTTTGCTTTTTGCTTGAGATAATACCCTTGTGCCATATAACCATCATCCATTGATTGCATGGCTCGGGTGACCATCTCGTCGGTCATCTCAGGATAGCGATCTTCGAACAAGGTGTATTCCACAGGGTAACGCGGTCGTGGCGGGAAATCTTCATTCGGGTATCCCATCACCAACTCCACCAGAGGGAAAACTCGTTGCGGCAGGTGATATTCTTTCTGGATCTTTGTCGCTTTATAAGGGGTCATCCCTAAAAAGCAGCTCCCCATCCCCAGACTTTCGGCTGCTGTCACCATATTCCCTGCAGCATAAGCAGCATCCTGGATCCCAAAAAAGAGTAGAGAGAGATCATTCGCAACCGTTTTCCAGCCACGGCGTGCCATGATCAATTCCAACTTATGCATATCTATACAAATAGTGAAAAGCAGCGGAGCTCCAAATGGGTGCCTCTTTTTGCGATCGAGCAAAATACTATAAAGTTGTGCAGCAAATGGCGCCTGCTGCCCGGCACGCACAACAGCGTGGATCACTTCATCTTCCGGCTGCTGGCTGATATATTTCCTTACCGACTTACGGTCCAATAATGTGTTTACGACAGGGTTATCCCTTTGACCTCCTTCTTTTATCACATCTCAAGTATATCGTCTTAACCTTGCTATTCATTATTCTTTAGCAATTGGTACGGCAGATGGGAGGAACGAAAATTGGCGGATTATAAACTATGAAGCATCATTGTTTTTTTGCTACAATTATCATCAATACAGTTGTTCGGTCATCTAGTCTGGAGTAAGAATGGAAAGTAAAGGATATACATCTATTGATGAATATATTGCTGATTTTCCTGAAGAAACACAAAAGAAATTGCAAGAATTGCGGGCAGTGATCCAAGCTGCCGCGTCTGATGCTGAAGAAAAGATCAGTTATCAAATGCCAGCCTTCGCACAGAATGGGATCCTGGTTTATTTTGCCGCTCATAAGAATCATATTGGCTTTTATCCAACATCCAGTGGAATTATTAAATTCAAAGACGAATTGTCTGCTTTCGGAAGCTCAAAAGGTGCAATACGCTTTCCCATTGATAAGCCAATTCCATACGAATTAGTGAAAAGGATAGTCGCTTTTCGGTTAAAAGAAAATTTGGAGAAAAGGAAAACAGAAAGAAGAAATGTTGACTAAACTACTTTTCAACCAGTTTGGAGGGATGGAATGAAAAAGGAATGGGAACGACATACCTATCAATACGACTATACGCAGCTTCGCCGTGGACTCATTGCTGCAATCGAGAAAGAATTGAAGGAAATGGAAGAAGAGCTCGATATCCTGTTCTGTGTCGAGACTGAATCCGTTTTATTGAAGAAGTCCGGGATATTCAATAACAGACGGAAAATTCAATATGTCGCGGCCATCATTACTCCTCGCTGGTTGG
>JBDKSY010000334.1:0-1621 GCA_039680395.1 Anaerolineaceae bacterium
AGAAAGATCGGCACACCAAGTTCAATGACAATTGCAATTATAAAGAATGGAGAATTATTCATGACAAAGTCCTTTACAAAAATAGTTTACCCTGCTGTGAGTAATTTACTACGGCTAAAAAGGCGAATAGCATACCAGGTTAATAATCCAGCTACCAACCAGAAAAACAAGCCTACCAGCATGCTGATACCCACGCTGAGATACAGTAAACCTGTTGCCTGTCCAGCAACCAATCCCAGCACAATGATCACCAATGAGCCACTGGTTTGATAAGCGCCCATGAATGTGGGGGTGCGAGCTGAGATCAGAACAGTAAAAGCGATTCCCAACAGGGCGACGGCAGGTGTGATCCAGAACATGAGGGGATACCAGGATGCAACGGGAAACCAAAGGTGATTATAAATGGAAAAACCAGCCACATTGAGGACCACTGAATAAATGATAAAGCTGATCCAGGTGACAACCAGCGAAGGAAGGAAGGCCGCCATAGACTTACCTACGAAAAGCTCTGCATCCGTTGCCGGGGTATAAAGCAAGGCTTCTATGGTTTTTCTCTCGCGTTCTCCCGCAAATGATTCGGCTGCAATGATGGTCGAGATCATCAGAGGGAAGATAAGAAACATGGGTGCGAACAGATAGCCTAAAACCAAAACCTGCATGCTTTGAACCTCAGTTAATCCAGATAAAATCGCGGTCATGGATTCCGGCAGGTTCGCAAGAAACCCCTTCAGTTGATAGGCTGGCATTAATTCTTCTGGTGCGATGTTGATAAGGCGAGGCAGCAACAGAAATGCCAGCGGAATGACCAGGGTAAATATCAACGGCACAATAAGCATGGGTCCCCAGGCAGTTTTGTTTTGTTTGACTTCCAACAGATCTTTTTTTGCTATCGTAAAAATCGTTTTAATTTTCATAGTTGCGCCTCCTCTGCATCCTGCTGAAGCTTGAAATAGATATCTTCAAGGCTTTGCTCTTCAGGATGTACTTCCAATACCTGTAATCCACCATTTACGAGATGCTCGACGACTGAAGGAATGACTTTTTCATCCCGAATTTCGACACGAAAACCGTTTTCCTGAAGCGTTTCCAGCGTTTTAACTCCATCAAAGTTCAAGAATTTTTGAAGTTGATCTGTAGAAACGGCTTGTGCAAAGCGTAGTTTTACCCAGCAGCCATCACCGAACTTTTCTCGTAGTTCATCCAGTGTGCCTATTGCCAGCAGCCTGCCATGATTCATGATCACTACCCGATCACACAGGCGTTGAGCTTCTAAAAGGTTATGTGTGCACAGAAGAACCGTATGCCCATTCTTTCTGCGCAGCGAATCGATCAACCCCAGAACCTGTTGAGAAGCCTCTGGATCCAGCCCTGAGGTGGGCTCATCCAGGAATAACAAATCAGGATGGTGTAAAAGTGCTCTACCCAACGCCAGGCGCTGCTTCATACCTTTACTGAAGGTGGCAACTTGATCATTGGTGCGATCGGTCAGCTCAAACATCCCCAAAACTTCATCAATACTTGCGCTAAGATCTGCATCTGTCATTCCGGCCAGCGTACCAAAGAATTGCAAGTTTTGCAGGGCGGTCAGGCGCTCATAAAGCGCAGGGGTTTCTGTTAATAC
>JBDKSY010000335.1:0-2309 GCA_039680395.1 Anaerolineaceae bacterium
CCATTCCAGGTAAAAACATCTCCAACCACTGGCAACCTTTCCAGCATGGCCAATATCAAACCGCCCAGTGTTTCGTAGCGGACTTCTGCTTCTTCAGGGAGTTCATCTACATCCAGTAACGTCTTCAAATCTTCAGCCACATATAGACCATCCACCAGCCAGGATCCATCCGCCCTCTGCATTACTTCGGGAACTTCATTGGTGTTACTGGTAATCGCATGGCCAAGCATCACTTCCAACACATCGCTGCGGGTTACCAGACCCAATACACCACTGAATTCATCCATGATGATCGCCATATCTGTGGCATTCTCACGCATATAATCCAGAGTATCCAGAGCTGAGATGGTTTCAGGCAGGAAAATAACAGGGCGTAGAATTTCTCGCACTACAACTTGTTGACCCTGGGCAAGCTTCACCATAACATCACGCACATCGAGTACCCCCAATACAGAATCAAGTTGCCCCTCATAGACAGGAAAGCGAGCGTAAGGATGTTCTACCAGCGATGCGCGAATTTCATCCCATGGTTGCTGGACATCAATGAAGACAACCTCTGTGCGGGGAGTCATCAACGAAGAAATGGTACGGTCATCCAATTTAAAAACCCTATTCACCATTTCCTGTTCAGAGGATTCAAAAACCCCTTCTTTGGTGCCATCGGATATCATCGAGCGCACATCTTCAACCGTCACGCCGGGTTCTGGGGAAGGCTTGATGCGAAACAATTTAAGAAATAGATTGGTAGTGCCTGATAGCAATAACACCACTGGGCGAGTGATGATTGACAATACATGCATCACGGGTGCTAAAGTGATTGCCAGGCGTTCTGCGTTCATTAAGGCGATCTGCTTGGGGAACAATTCGCCAAACACCAATGATAAGAAGGTAATGAAAATTACAACCACCGCAACGGAAAGTTCCTGGCTATATGGCACAAGTGCTGGTATTTTATCTAAAGTGCGTTGCAATGCATTGGCAAGGGTAACCCCACCAAATGCACCGCTGAGAATACCGATCAGGGTTATGAAAACCTGAACAGTGGATAGAAAACGTGATGGGTTTTCAAGAACTTTTAATGCCTGTATAGCCCCTTTATTGCCATCCTCTGCTCGCTGCTCTAACCTCACCTTACGGGCAGATACAATTGCCATTTCAGATAACGCAAAAAAACCGTTAATACAGACCAGCAAAATGATAATGAACAATTCTAACCCTGTCGAATGCATCCCTCTCCAATCGTTTATGTAGACCTTTGCTCTTATTTTACCTAGAAAATTGCTTAAATAACAAAACTGTAATCCAGGTGTGACTCTTCTCAGGATAGGTTTGTATTATGATATATATAGATCAATGTAAACCATTTCAGGGAGGATTCCTGATGAAATTTCGTATACGTATCCTGTACTTCATTATGCCAATCATTATCTTGCTTTCGGCATGTGTCCCATTGAGCACAGTGAGTGAGGTCACACCTCAAGAAGGAACGGTAGCAATTACTTCAGCTCCTGGAAAGAGTGTGAGTGAGGTGGATGTAAAGAAGAATATCACCTTTGCCACTCCCCAGGTGGAAGGCGTTCCGCAAAATTTGAAACTGGATATTCATATTCCACAGGGTGTTTCGGGGAATATGCCCGCTCTGGTATATATTCATGGTGGCGGATGGATGGAAGGCAGCAGATCAGGCTGCCCGGGCAATACCCTGGCAAAAGGCGGGTATGTGGTGGCATGTATTGATTACCGTCTGGTGGAGAAGGATGGAGATTGCTCGAAAGATTCAATATTCCCTGCAGCCATTCAAGATGTTAAATCAGCCGTCCGTTGGCTACGACAGAATGCACGGGTATATTCCATCAATCCAGATAAGATCGGATTGATAGGTGATTCCTCCGGTGGGCACCTGGCCGTTCTGGCAGGAGTGTCAAAAGGAGCCGGGATCTTCAACAACAATCAGAACAGTGGTCCATCTGACGCAGTGCAGGCAATTGTGGATTGGTACGGACCAGTGGATGTTACCCAAATGGAAATCGCCTTCACTGATGACGCCTGCAAGGTCAAGGAAAGCGAGCTATCAAAGAACTATGGGAATGCAGCTACATTTGGTTTAACGTATGCCTGGAGTCGTTTCCTGGGCGGGTCACTAGACAATTCCGAGGTTGTAAACCGTGCCAAACAGGCAAGTCCACTCACATATCTTGATGGGAATGATCCACCCATCTTGATCATTCAAGGAGCTTCCGACAATGTTGTTCCCCCTGAGCAGAGCGAAATTCTTTCCACTGCAGTAAAGAACGCTGGGATAAAAACAT
>JBDKSY010000336.1:0-2752 GCA_039680395.1 Anaerolineaceae bacterium
ATTGCCATTTGCTCGTGATGAAGAACCTGTGTATTGAAATGCTTTCGACGGATTACATCTTGGAATTGATCGAGCAGTTCTCTGGGTTTTAGAATTGGTAGATCGCTAATGAATGCTTGCCTCAATAATTCTTGATGTATTAATATATTAAGATTGAATCTCGTTTGCGAAGTATGGATAACCAAGCATTCTTGCAGTATATTATTCTTTAAGAGTTTAATTTTTCAGCATAATTGCTGCATATCAACATTCCGTATAATTATTAATTGGGCAGCTTCACACAACACTTTGGGAAACACAAGGAATCCCCGACCTCTCCAAACCAGTTCCCAGGATGTCAGAGAAAGTGGACAACGAGCTGGCATCCACATCCTGTAGTACAGATCATTAAAGGAGTGAAAAATGACTTCAAAACAAATGCTGCAGTGGATTATTGGAATCATGCTGGTGATGGGGACCCTGGTTGGGTGCGGGGTGGCTCAAGTAAAGCCTCAACCTGGTGCTACGTTTTCTGGACCACTCGAGCTAATCCGTTCAGGCACAAATGGCAAGGTAAGTAGCGGAGAACTTGAAATCACTATTGCAGAAGATGGAACCAGTATTATTTCCGTGACCTTTTCTCTGTCGAATATGATTTGCTCTAATGAATCGGGGGGTATTAAAATTACTTCAGACGGTTTTTCTACGACAACGACTTTTAGCCAACCTGCAGCTATTGCCAATGGAAAATTTGAATTAGATATCGGTGGCAGTGACGAAGAAATAAGAATTGACGGACAGTTCACTTCACCAACTGAAGCCAATGCCACGGTTCAAATTTCTACCACTACGATAGTTGCTCCTCCTGGCACGAGTCTTAGAGAATCTATTAGTTGCGATTATGGATCGTGGAATTGGAGCGGGGAGGTGAAGTAGGAAAACTCCTGGCTCATGCCGGTAATAATTGTCAATCAATTCCGGAAGAACCATGCTTCTACGTGGCAAAGTATGGCGTATCCGAACTGTCCTTTCCATGTACAAACAGTTCTCCATGTCGTTCAACACTACATGGAGCGAACAGGGGTACTGACCTGCTAATTCGAGCGAACAAAGAGCACCAGCCTCACCCCTCATTCTGACCGTTAGCTCGGCTTCAATGCAAAAATGAGCAATTACTCTTAAAATTATTTACTTATCCATAAGGTCATTATGCAATTACCAATATTCCAAGTTGACGCCTTCACAGATAAGGTTTTCGGTGGCAATCCTGCTGCTGTTTGTCCCCTTGAATATTGGCTTTCTGATGATGCAATGCAAAGAATAGCAATAGAGAATTCTGTTGGCGAAACTGCATTTTTCATTCCATTAAATGATGGGTTTGAAATTCGTTGGTTCACTCCAGAAATTGAGATGGTTTTGTGTGGACATGCAACACTGGCAACAGCACACGTTATCGCAAAGCATCTACACTACTCCCTACCGTCTATAAAGTTTCAATCAAAAAGCGGCGAATTAATGGTAACAATCGAAAATGAGTTACTGACTTTAAACCTCCCATCTTGCAAACCAGAACCAAGTGATATTCCTCAAATAATTTTGGACGCATTTCAGATAAAGCCTGTTGAAGTGCTGAAATCTCGAGATTACATGCTTGTATTTGAAACGGAAGAAACAATACGACGCATTGAACCCAATCAAAGTATCTTTAATCAAATCAATCTCGACCCTGGCGTTGTTGTTATAACAGCCAAAGGCGATGAAGTTGATTTTGTTTCGCGCTACTTTACACCACAAGCAAGTATTTTTGAAGACCCAGTAACAGGCTCGGCTCATTGTTCACTGATCCCTTATTGGAGTGAAAGACTTGAAAAAGAGACTATGATTGCACTGCAAGTGTCACCAAGAGTTGGAAAAATGTTCTGTAAAAATCTAGGTGAACGAGTCTTAATTTCAGGAGAAGCAGTAACTTATTTAGAAAGAAGTATTGCAATTTACAAGTCCGTTATTTAGCATAGCCAGCTGGCTACCACAGCGCGCACGTGAAAGATGGGACTCGCGTGGCATTCAAGCAGTTTTCCAGTTTATAATCTTTTATGCTCTTTGAAAGGTACCAAGCCCCACCTTTACCAGTATCTTCAACGGGGACGGTGTCGCAAATCATTTAGCGAAATTGAAACCGCATATCATAATCAGCACGGAGGTCTTGTTATGTCGAACAATTCATTGTCCCTTTCCGATGTAGCAGAAACTGGAATGCTGACATTCTATTGCCATGTAGTAGAAAGTCAAAATCCAAACCCCATCCTGTTTGATGAAAAAGCAATTGAGATATCTCACCAACTGAACCCGGTTCTGGCGAATTCTTCCAGCAGTCTGTTGCGTAACCTAGTAAAAGGTAAAGTCAAAGAAGAACTGGTGGTTCATATCAACTTGCGCGCAAAAAAATATGATGAATACGCCATTTCTTTTTTTAAGGAAAACCCCAATGGTGTCATCGTAAATATCGGCTGCGGGATGGATTCGCGCTTTCTACGGATTGATAATGGCAGGATGACATGCTTTGACCTTGATCTGCCAGAAGTGATCCGATTTAAAAAACAGTTTTACAAAGAAACTGACCGCTACCATTTCATCGAAGCATCGGTAGTAGATTATGCCTGGATGGATCAAGTAGCGAAAGTCGGAAAGCAACCCATTCTATTCATGGCAGAAGGTGTTTTTATGTATCTGGATGGGGAGAAAGTCAAAGATCTCATCCTGAAATTGCAGTCTT
>JBDKSY010000337.1:0-1875 GCA_039680395.1 Anaerolineaceae bacterium
GTAAGCAGCAGCGGCATCACCAGGGAAAGGACAAACAGGAAGTTCTTTGGCCCCTGAACAACTTCCTTTAGAAATAGATACCAGATCCTTCGTAGATTCATTGCATCTTTCTCCTGATGGCAAAAACACCACCTGTAAAGAAAAGAATGGACAACCCGAGCAGCACCAACAGATTCGTTGTTGCCGCCTGCCATCCCATACCATAATTAAAAACCCTGTTCAGCACATCCACCAGATAGTAAGAAGGAATGACCTTGATCCAATCTGTGGTTAGCCCCGGTAATATCACATTGAATGATGGAATTGCCAGCACGATCATAACGATCATACCCCAGGCAATTACCGACATGACATCGCGGGCTAGAGAGGCAACCAAAAAGCTAATGCCCGTGATCAGGATCGAACCAAGGAATAATGCGATCAGGATCAACCCGGGTTTATGCTGCAAACCGCCAGTTACGACCAGTAAAAGAAGCACCTGCGAGAATGCCATCACTACACCGGTAATGCCCTTGCTGATGAATAAACCAACGGGTCGCAGGTGGGTAACCAATAACGCACGCAAAGTACCCGATTCGACTTCAGAGCTGATAAGTGCTGCCAACCCCATTGTCTCGACCATCAGGATCAAGATCGCCAGGTTGGGCAGCATTCTGTTGCGGGGAGGTATCTGCATCCCAGCCATGTCAGTACCGATCACCATCTCATGGGTTGTAATATTCAATGGATGTCCGGCAAGCTGTTGTGTGATCTCCTCCAGTACCAGGGTATACGCTTCGCGATACTCATCCGGTAGATCAGATTTGATATAGATCTGTGCACTGGGTTGCGCTCCAGTGTACATTTTCTGCAGAAAATCATCTGGAAAGGCAAATCCAACCGATGCCTTATTATCTTCAATGGCTGTTTTCAATTCATCTAGTGAAGAATATTGAAAGATATCCACTTCTTCGTTTTTATATTGCTCCCAGATCTCTTTTGGGAATGAAGGCGCATAAAACCCGAGGCTGATCTTTTCATCTACAGTCTTTGGCATGAGAAAGAAAAGTCCAATATAGGCAACCAGAGCCAGTATCGTGATGAAACCAAAGAATTTGTTCTTAAAATACAGGCTGAAATCTTTCTTGACCAGCGCAAAGATCATGCCGATGTTCATGCCAACCCCCTGCCAGTGATCTGAATGAAAATGTCCTCCAGGGTAGCTTCTTCACTATGGACGGTGACCACTTTTTCATTGGCAAACATATCGCTTACTTTACCTGCAGTATCTTTGCTATCCAAAGCAATTTCACGTTCTTCCAGATGCCCCTCTTTTCCCATTACCTGGGCTACCAGTGCGCGTTTGCCATATTGCAGCTTCAACGCATAAGGTGTGTCCAGCGCTGCAATTTTTCCCTGATTGATAAAAGCCACCCGGTTTGAGAGCTTATCTGCCTCCATCATGTCGTGGGTGGTTAAAAAGATGGTCGCGCCACGGTTACGCTCTTCGAGAATAACATTGCGGATCGATTCTGCTGAGACTGGATCCAACCCATCTGTAGGTTCATCCAGAAAGAGAATATTGGGCTTATTGATCAATGCGCGGGCTACCATCAGTCGCTGTTTCATGCCTTTAGAGAAAGTAGAAACGAGGTCTTTCCCACGCCCGCCCAATCCCACTCTTTCCAGCAGTGCCTCTACTTTAAAATCCTTAACCTCGAACAAGCGGGCAAACAATTTTAGATTTTCTTTAGCGCTCATTTCTTCATATAAGTTAGTGATCTCAAAGCATATCCCTGCCTGAACTTGCACCTTCTTGGGAAATCTGGCAATATCAATCCCTAGAATAGTAGCGGTACCACCCTTTGGTTTTAATTGGCCACTGAGCATTTTCAC
>JBDKSY010000338.1:0-2194 GCA_039680395.1 Anaerolineaceae bacterium
CTGAAAATGCCAGACTTTCAACGCCCCGCCGGTGATTATGATTCCTGGTATATCCGCAGCACCACAAACGGGCAATATTTGCGCGGGTTCAGCAGTTGGGAAGAAGTAGATGGTGCGTTGATCCGATATTTGATCACGCGACCATTGCATTTTTTGGGCCTGGTAGACCTTGCTTCTCCAGATAAGGATGCTGCACCCGTCGCTTTTCGCTGGTCGCGTTGGGCAACTTCCCTCCTGAAGGATCAGGTTCCCGGAATAAAAGAACCAGTACCTGGAAAAATCCACTTATTCAACACAGGGTTGATCACCATCCCGCGCGCCGCATCCCGTACGGCACGTTATCAAATAGCCAGGTTCTGTGATTGGGAAGAAAGAAAAGGGGATGATTTTCGATATCGGATTTCTCCGGCTGGATTCCAGCAAGCCAGCAAACAGGGATTATCGCCTGCACAGATCATTCCTTTATTGCACAAGTTCGCAGAAAATCCACTTCCACCAGGAATTCTACAGGCGATAGAGCATTGGGAGAAGGCAGGAACAACTACCCACATACAAACCGCCATCCTTCTCAGGCTTGAGACCGCCGAGGCGATGGAAAAATTGCAACGCACCAGAGCAGCGCGTTATATCGTTGAAGTCATTACTCCAACGACCTGCCTGATCAAACCAGGCAGCCAGGGATTCATCCGCGACACCCTGGCTGAACTGGGATATCTTATGGATATAAAGGTGGATGTATAATTCCACTATCTGGAGAAAGCCTTTTCAATTTCTTATAAGGAGATTTCTGAATGAGCAAACGTCTGGACTGGATCAATCATGAACTGGATGGATTGAAAGAATCAGGACTGTACAATAATATTCGCACCATCAGTAGTCCACAGGGAGCATGGCTTGTAGTAGATGGAAAGAAAGTATTGAACTTCTGCTCCAATAATTATCTTGGGCTTGCCAATCGCCCAGAAATGGTTGCTGCAGCCAAGAAAGGGTTGGATAAATATGGCGCAGGTCCCGCAGCAGTACGCACCATTGCTGGAACCATGGATATCCACCTGGAACTGGAACGGCGTATGGCTGCTTTTAAAGGTGTTGAAGCTGCCATTACTTTTCAATCAGGTTTTTGTGCCAATCTGGCTACCATCCAGGCATTGATCACCAAAGAGGATGTCATCTTCTCTGATGAACTCAATCATGCCAGCATCATTGATGGCTGTCGTCTTTCCGGGGGACGTATCGTTCGCTTTGCCCATGCAAACCCATTAGACCTTGAGCGGGTGATCAAAGAGAATGAAGGCACATATCGCCGGGCGATCATCATCACTGATGGCGTATTCAGTATGGATGGCGATCTGGCACCGCTGGATGCCATTTATGAAATCGCTCATGCTCACGATATCATGCTCATGGTGGATGATGCACATGGCGAGGGCGTAGTAGGCAAAGGTGGCCGTGGTATTGTGGATCACTTTGGACTGCACGGAAAAGTGGATATTGAGGTAGGCACACTTTCCAAAGCATTCGGAGTAATGGGTGGTGTGGTAGCTGGTAATGCGGTCATCGTTGAATGGCTGCGACAGCGTGGTCGTCCATTCTTGTTCTCTTCAGCCATGACACCTGCTGACGTCTCTGCCTGTATCGCTGCATTGGATATTCTCGAGGGTTCAACTGAGTTGGTTGATAAACTTTGGGAAAACACCCGCTATTTTAAAGCGGAAATGAAAAAAGCCGGTTTTGATACTGGTTCAAGTGTCACTCCAATCACACCCATCATGTTAGGTGAAGCGCCTTTGGCACAACAATTCTCGCGTGAGTTATTCGAAGAAGGTGTTTTTGCCATGTCCATCAGCTTCCCAACCGTGCCAAGAGGGAAAGCACGCATCCGCGTGATGATCTCGGCTGCTCACAGCAAATCGGACCTGGATCAGGGGCTGGAGATATTTACAAAAGTAGGGAAAAAGCTGGGCGTGATCTAATTTTTCTCTGGAATGCAAAGAGTTGGGTGAATAACCCAACTCTTTTCGCTTAAAAGACCACTGCCAGTCATGCTTGACATAACTGGCAGTGTCTAGGGAGGGAAACCACCTTCTGCTCCAATAATGTGCCACCGTGTGGGGGGAACACGCTGGCGTTTTGCAGATTGGTGGTAACACCGTTTCTACCAGTAAATGTTTCTCGGTGTCTGGGATAATATACA
>JBDKSY010000339.1:0-13849 GCA_039680395.1 Anaerolineaceae bacterium
TCAACTGCTCTCTGTTCCAAAGCCAGTATATTCGACATTCCTTACCGCCCTGGATGATCAAATGTATCGGAAGTACTGGAATCAATTACCAGAAGAAAGCCTGATCTTCGATCCGGTAGCCTCGCGCGCCCCGACAGTTTTCGCGCGGGCAACCAACTCTCACATCACATGGTATGAAGAAAAAGAGGATTGGCAAAAGCTGGTGGCAGTTCCAGATCCATATGCCATTCGTGCTGCCGGATTCACCTATATCTATCTGGATAAAAATTATTGGGATCACCTGGATGGTGATTACCAGAAAATGCTGCAGGATCCTTGCGTGATCATTGTGGATGAGGTGCAGCGCACCCGTTACCCTGAAGATTTTCGTAAATTACTAGATATTTCTGCCTGTACACCATAAGAGGGACATTGCTGATGAAAGAGATCATATTGCTTGCAGGTTGGGTTGTTCTATGGGTGGTCGGAGGATGCTGGATCGTTCAGTCCTCCTTTACTCTCCGGAAAAATGAAACTACTTTTGCTGGGCTGACAGCAGGGTTGTTCATCGAAACCGTGTTAGCCAATATGCTCACCCGTTTTGTTGAACCTCCTTTGTCTTTCTGGTTGGCTGCCATTCTGGTGTTTTTAGCAGGGACTGTTCTGGTAATCGTAAAGGATTGGCATGGGCTCTTCCACCTCCAGATCCAACCAGGGCAATGGATAGCATTTGCATTATTGTTTGGCATTTTCTTTGCCATCAGCCGGGGACTATCAATATTTGATGATTATGCTCACCTGCCGACCACATCCATGCTTGCGACGGGTGATGTTCCACCTCATTTCGCGCTGGATCCCGAAGTGCCTTATTCTTATCATTACTTCTTAATGTTATTTGCTGCCCAGGTAATGCGCATAGGGGATGTATTCGTATGGACAGCTTTGGATATTTCCCGCTCACTGGCATTCGGTTTAACAGTGATGATGGCAGTGATCTGGGGACAGCGGATCACATTCAGCCATCTGGGTGGCGTAGTGAATGGCATCTTTCGCATGTTTTCAGGCGGAGCAAGATGGCTGTTACTGTTATTACCCGCTGCTGTCATAGCCTGGATATCCCCTCAGATTTCCATGCTGGGTAGCGCTGCTCAAAGCGCACCTGATTTCCAGACTGCACTTTCTGGCTATTGGCAGGTGGATGGGGCAGGTCCGATACCTTTCCAATTCGCATTCGCCAACGGCATCATTAACCCTGGGGTATTGGGGCATGGCCCAAATGGTATTGTGGGTGGGGCATTGACGTTATTCCTTTTGCTGACTTTCAACCGTTGGAAAGGTTGGAAAGGGGCAGCGGTAACCGTTTTTCTCCTGGCAGCCATGCAATTGCTGGGTGAAGTCGGGATTGTGCTGTCTGTGGTCAGTTGGGGGTTAATGACCGTGTTTTATATGGTCACACATCGCACCTGGCGATTACCCACCAGTTTATGGTATTGGTGGGTCGTGCTCATCGCTGGGTGGGGGTTTGGATTGTTGCAGGGCGGTGCATTGGGTGGCGCACTTCAGGAAACCCTGGCTGAAGGTATTCTGGGTGCAGAAACTGGCTCATACCAGACCCTGGGTTTTCAATTCGTCTGGCCGCCAGCAATTGTTTCTTCTCACCTGGGTGTGCTTTCAATGACCAATCCAGCACAACTTATTACCGCTTTATGCGAAATTGGACCATTGATCCTGGTCTTTCCGCTGGTGGTTATCTGGGGTATTAAATCTTACAGGGCGAAGCGATGGTATGAAGCAAGCCTGATCCTTTCTGCCTGCATCAGTCTTGTTCTGGTATTTTTTCAGTTCTCTGGCTCGACAGGAGTACGGAACAGTTCACGCTTTTATTCGTTCCTGGGGATTTGCAGCCTTTGGGCGGTACCTATCGTTTGGCGATGGTTTTCCAAACGCCGACAATGGGTGAAGACTTCTGTTATTATTCTGGGCCTGGTGTCTTTGGTCAGTGGTGTGATGATTTTTGGGGTCGAGCTGGCTGCCATTCAGAAACCAGTCATGAGTACCCTGGTCAACAACCTGGATGCACGGATGAGCAAACAATTCTGGAATAAACTCGAGCCAGGAACGATGGTTTTTGATCCATTGGTATACCGCGCACCGACAATTTTTGCCCGCCCGAATGCATCATCTCTCACCTGGTATGAGCGTAAACCTGGATATTTAAGCCTGTATGAAGAAGCTGATCCACACAAAATGAATGAGGCTGGTTATGCGTACGTTTATTTTGATGAGGATTATTGGGAGCAAATTGGGAATAAAGGACAGCAGCGGTTTTCCGATTCATGTGTGAAGGTGTTGGCGGAATATACCCAACCTGACCCCCGCGACCTAACGCAAACAGAGATGCGCAGGCTGGTGGATATCCGGCAATGTAAATAAGCTGTGCTTTGGGAATAAAAATCAGATAGAAAATTACGATCTGTGTGACCTGCCTGCGCGAAATTGTATGGCCGGTCAGCAGATTGCATTATGCTATAATCCCCCATGAAAGGTAATTCTATGTTCAAAAATATCATTCATGCCCTGGGGGGAGATCCCCATAAACGTGAGATTCAAAAAATTATCCCAGTGATCGAGGAGATCAATTCACTCGAAGCTGAGTTTGAAAAATTATCAGATGATGCTCTACATGCAAAGACGGATGATTTTCGCAAAGTAATTGCCGATGCCATTGAAGGAATTGATGATCCTAAAGAGCGGAATAAAGCTGAACAGGAGGTTCTGGATCGTCTCTTACCTGAAGCCTTTGCTGCAGTACGTGAAGCCAGTAAGCGTACCATTGGTCTACGTCATTATGACGTGCAGATGATCGGTGGATATTCCCTGCATAAAGGGCAGATCAGCGAAATGCGTACTGGCGAAGGAAAAACCCTGGTCGCAACCTTACCTTTATATTTGAACGCTTTGACGGGTAGAGGAGTTCACCTGATCACTGTCAATGATTACCTGGCACGCCGTGATGCACGTTGGATGACTCCCATTTATCATTTATTGGGTTTGAGTGTGGGTGTGCTGCAGATGGCTCACCGTACGAATAATGGGGTAAATGCTTTTCTGGTTGACCTGGAAAAAACATCCCCTCTGGAAGATCAGAACCAGTTGAACATGGTTCTGCGGCGAGAATCTTATCAGGCTGACATCACCTATGGTACCAACAGTGAGTTTGGTTTTGATTACCTGAGAGACAACCTGACCATGAGCCTCGACGAACGTGTCCAACGTGGTCATTACTATGCCATTGTTGATGAGGTTGATAACATTCTTATAGATGAAGCTCGAACGCCTTTGATCATTTCGGGACCTGCTTCTGAAGATACTGAAATGTATAACACGATGGCGAAAGTGGTACGCCAGTTGAATCAGGATGATTATGAGGTGGATGAAAAAGATCGTTCAGTCAGTCTGACAGAGATTGGTGAAGCTCACGTTGAAGAGATCCTCGGCCAATCCTTGCGCGATCCTGAACGCCCTGAAGATATCACTCCTGAACAAGCCCGGTTGCTTGGTCATCTGGAACAGGCACTGAAAGCTCAATCGCTTTATAAACGCAATAAAGACTACCTGGTACAGAGCGGGAAGGTGGTCATCGTTGACGAATTCACTGGCCGGCTTATGCCCGGCAGGCGATGGTCTGAAGGTCTCCATCAGGCGGTGGAAGCGAAGGAAGGGGTGAAAGTAGAACCCGAAAATGTTACCTATGCCACGATCACCCTGCAAAATTATTTCCGCATGTATCAAAAATTAGCAGGCATGACGGGTACTGCGCTCACTGAAGCGGAAGAGTTCGCCAAGATCTACAAGTTGGAAGTGTTTCCAATTCCAACCAACCTGGAATATACCGCCTTGCAAAAGAATTCAGACCTGATCGAATTAGAAGATAAGGATGACGAGGGGTATAAATTCACCTATTATTCTGAACGATCCGATCCGGAAAAGCATCCGGTTTTCTGGAAAAGGAAGGATTATACCGATATTGTTTATCGTACTGAAGAAGCCAAGTTTCGTTCGATCACACGAGAAATTATTTATAACCATGTAATTGGACGGCCATTATTAGTGGGCACTGCTTCTGTAGAACATTCAGACCATCTTTCTGACCGGTTGCAGGCAGAGCCAGTAAGAAGATTGCTTCAGACTCTTTTATTGCGGTATGTGTGGATGGAAAAAAATAACACTACCGTGATCGAAAAATCTGTGCCTGAATTAAAGGTGCTGAATAAGCCACTGCCAGAATTGAATCCCTCTGACCTGCGCCCACTGGCGAAAACCTTTGATATTTCACTGAATATGGAAGAAGAGGGGAATATTGCTCGATTGCTTGAGATGTTTGGGCTGCCAGTAACCTACAGCTCACGCATGGCACAGATCATCAAGGGTGGGGTACCCCACCAGGTATTGAACGCTCGCAAGCATGACGAAGAATCTTTGATCATTGCACGCGCAGGCGCTTTTGGAGCGGTAACCATTGCCACCAACATGGCTGGGCGTGGTGTAGATATCAAACTGGGTGGCGAACTGCCAGATGATATTTTGCGAGATGTCAATCGTATATTAACCAAGGTGACCGAAAACCCATATGATCTAACGAATGAAGAACGGCTGGATCTGCTCAAGAAGATGGATCCCACCGAATATGGTATCTATGAACCATCAGTCAATGAATTCTTTACCTATATAGAAAATAATAAACAAGTACGGGCATTGGGCGGCTTGCATGTCATTGGGTCAGAACGTCATGAAGCCCGCCGCATTGATAATCAATTGCGCGGTCGTGCTGCCCGTCAAGGTGACCCGGGTTCATCGCGCTTTTATTTATCCCTGGAAGATGACTTGATGCGGTTATTTGGTGGAGCCCAGGTGGAAGGCATCTGGAAACGGATGATGATTGATGACAGTCAGCCAATCGAACTGGGTATATTGGGCAGGCTGGTTGAGCAGTCACAGGAGCGGGTGGAAGGATCGAACTTTGATATCCGCAAACACCTCCTGGAATATGACGATGTACTTAACAGCCAGCGTACGCGCATATACAGCCAGCGTGACCGAGTGTTCACCAAAGAAGATCTGAGTGATGATGTACTCGATATGCTTCACACCGAACTGCAGAACAGGGTAAATACTGCATTGAAAGATGAGGAAGGCCCCTGGAAACTGCTGGCTTTTCTGGAAGAAGTGCAGCCTGCGTTCGAATACGAAGAGTATGCTTATCCTTCATTTGCATACCGGTTATTAATTGATGAGATCAGAAATACACTCCCCGCAAACGCAGCCACACAATCTGAAGTGCAGCAGGCTGTATTATCGTTGGCAGAAAAAGCATTGACCGCCGAACGCGAGCATACATTACATAGTGTGCAGGATCTGTTGGACAAAACAGCGGACAATCTGCAAAGCCAGATTGTCGAGCGGGTAGAGGCATTGGATAACTTCTTTTCTTCGATCAATGATAGTGATGAAAATAGCGAACCCCGCCGACCTGCTGACCTGGTCAATGAACTTTCAGACACTTTGCGCATTCCTGTACGGTTATCCCCGGAGCAAACAAGGTTACTGGCTTCAGCGGATGAATCGCTGAGAGCGAACATCCAGCAACAGATTGACCAGTTATTTACCACTCTCACCGTTACCCGGTTGATCGGGGCTCTCGAGCGCCGTCTTGGTGAAACGATCAATCTCAGACCTGCAGACCTGGTAAGCCTGACCTGGCAGGATATTTCCAGCCGCATCATGAATGCTGTCGAAAGTATTTTTGAGCAGCGCAACAACCGGCTGTTGGGAGAGCAGGGCATCATTCAAAGGGATCTGGAAACCTGGTTTGAGCGCGAGAGCTTCAAGATTGATGATGATCGCTCATTGACACGGTTATTGGTCAACATTTCTCAGGGAACAAAAACGGTATTTGACGCAAAGACCCACCGAAAAGCGGTCAAACGCTTTACCCGATTGAATTATGTATTCCTGGCAGCCAGGATGATAGAAGCCTCTACCTCGCAAGAAATCAACGAGAGAGTGTTAAACCATTTTGAAAATGGTTTGGATGTTCTGGAAGCTGCGCGTGGAAAAGCAGAATGGAATCGGCTCCTTCAGGCGGATGTTACCCTTGGGCAATTGGATGGTCGCATTGTACAGCGTTTGAATGCTGAGCTTGGCGAAGAAAAAACCAGAGAGTTGATCGGGGTAAAAATTGCCGATATCAACCCTCAGGATAGCCAATCAATCATTATGGTTTTTGGCAAGTTCATTCAAAATGAATTGAACCGCCAGTTATTATTGCGCGTCATTTCGGATCAATGGGTTGATTACCTGACGAAGATGGAGGCATTGCGTGTTTCGATTGGTCTTGAAGCTTATGCCCAGCGCGATCCACTGATACAATACAAGAGCAAAGCATCCGATCTGTTCAAAGAATTACTTTCTGATGTGCGAATGGGTGTCATTGGTCATATTTTCACTTATCAGATGCGACGAGCATCCTATTTAGAGGCAGAAGGTGAATCTGTTGGAGAAGAGCAGCCATCTGAAGTAAGAGAAACTGCAGGATCGAGCTCAAATAAAGCTGAACAGCAGTCTGCTGGTAAAAAGCGAAAGCGACACCATTAATGAGAGTACTTCTCATTCTATCAACATGTATGTTTTTTAAAGTAGATAGTATCTGTCCATTTGTATTTCCCGCTCGCTGAACCCCTACAAAAATCGTCATTGCGAGAGATGTGATTTTTCATCCCGAAGCAATCTTGTATTTTCGTGACGATCCATTTGTTATCCAACGGGTTTAGCTTCGGGAGCTAGCCTGGATCAGCAATCTATTTGTATTTCCCCTCGCTAAACCCCTACAAAAACCGTCATTGCGAGGGATGTGATTTTTCATCCCGAAGCAATCTTGTATTTTCGTGACGATCCATTTGTTATCCAATGGGTTTAGCTTCGGGAGCTAGCCTGGATCAGCAATCTATTTGTATTTCCCCTCGCTAAACCCCTACAAAAATCGTCATTGCGATGGATGCGATTTTTGCATCCGAAGCAATCTTGTATTTTCGTGACGATCCATTTTTCACCCCATATTCTGAGGTGCAATATTCTTGTGTTTGTCGTTGAGCTTTGGAAAGCATTTCTTATAAACTAATACGGTTATCTTGACATTAATAATTATCTCCCTTAGAATTCCATTAACAATGTGATTCACATTAAGCGGGAAAACCTCAGTTGTATCAGGGTAAGCCCTGGGTAACACGAGGGGGAAGTACATCCCTATCAAAGCGTTTCAACAATTCAATATGTTGCTTCATTCTGGAGGGGTAATGAAAAAGCATCTGTCGTTGAGCAGTCTATTGCCTGTGGCTGTCCTTATTGCGTTGATAATGGCAGCCATCAACCCGGCGGTAGTATTTGCAGAAGGGGAAGCACCTGAAACAGCTCCGGAGGAAACTCCGCCCACTGAAACCTTGATGCAGGGAAATGAAGTTCAGGATGTGGTTGGGCAGTTGGCGGATAACCAGGCTGCAATCGTTGATCAGAATGGTTCTGCGATCCCGCTGGCCTCACAAACCGCCCTGGATGCGCTGACCGATCCTGATCCCTGGTTCTATTGCAGCATTCTTTGCATTGGTGGCAGATCACCGTTCTATGGTTCTATAAAAGATGCTCTGGATGAATGGTATATGCGAAACGGTACCGGCATGATCTACCTGGAAGGGGGATTCAACCAGACCGAAAATGTTATTCTCAGTGGAATCACAGATGGGCTGGCTTCCTTGAGAGGTATAGTATGGGATACCACTACAGCAGGTGCAAAACCAGTACTGACCGGCACTATTATCATTGAGAATTTCCTGACAGGATTCAAGATCGATGGTGTGACCGTTATTGCGAACAGCGAATATGGAATAAGCATGCAGAATAACGCTGGTGCCATAGTGTTGAATAATGTTGATGTAAAGAATTCTTCTGGAGATGGTATCAGGGTTGTGTCTCATTGGGGAACCATATCCCTTAATCAAGTTAATTCCAGTAATTATGGAAATGGAGCGCTCCTCAATAATTGCAATTGGAATGGTACTGCATGCACCTTTACAGCAGGGATCACAGTTACGAACAGTAAATTCATTGGAAATGGAGAAAATGGCGTTAAGCTTGGCGATGGATTAGATGTTTTTTCAAAGGGTACCATACTCATCAACGGAGTTTCATCCTATGGAAATAATGGAGAAGGCCTTGGCATTTTAGCTTTTGGAAACACCGCCACGATAAAAAATAGTGTCTTTTCAAACAATGTTTATGACCCAGATCGAAATGCCTTTGGGCATGGTATCTATGTGTATCCTGAAAGTAAGGCTAATTTGAATCTGGATAATGTATATCTGGTAAATAATACAACTCGTGGAGCAATAATTTCCACCCTCGGGAATGTTATTTTAAGAAATGTGGTAGTAATTGGTAATGGTCAAGAAGGTATTATCATCACAAAAGATTCTTCAACTTATGATAATGGAGCAAAGAAAGTAACTGTAATCGGCAGCAATTTCAAAGATAATGGACAAACCAACCTTGATATTTATGCTTCGGGCTCTGTGATCATTACCAACCTGATCAGTACTAGGAGTGTCAATGGAAGCGGTCTGCAGGTTAATAATACTGGTGCATTGACACCGCTTCCGGTATCGCTTTCCAAGGTTGTGTTGACTGGAAATAAAGACAAGGGCGGAATTATCTTCAGTAGAGGAACTATAACCGTGAATGGAATCACTGCCAGCCAAAATGTTGGCGCGGGATTGTACCTGGATAATTCCTTTACCGGCGCCACTGGAAACATTATCATGCTCGGTACGTTGGGCGCTAACCAGATAAATAATAATAATTCAGGATTAAATATATTTTCTGATCGTAATATAACCATTTCTTTCCTTCAGGCGAATGAAAATGGTTTTGAAGGAATCTATATAGAGGGAAAAGGTCCTTCTAGCAATGTAATCTTGACAGGGGTCGAGAGTTCATATAATGATGCATTAGGCGTATCCATCCCAACCACTGGAACCGTTACGATCAATAAAGTGACGGCATCCCATAATGGTGATGTTGGTATGTTCATTGGCAATGACTCCGCGACCACAGCAAAAAGCGTGCTCATAAGTAACAGCACATTCAATGACAATACTGCAGAAAATGCATATGGATTAGCCATTAATTCTGTAGGCTTTATCTCGCTGAATAATGTTAATGCCAGTGGAAATAATTCATATGGTGTCTATTTATATAATGCCCAAACTACTCTACCAACCCAGGTGCTACAGGCTGTGACTGTCATTAACTCAACGTTTGATAACTCGATCAATGGTGATGGACTTTTCATTCAGTCGCAACGGAAAATAACCCTTTCCAACATAAATGCTTCCGGGAATGCAAATGCAGGTGTGGTGGCAGATAATACCTTTTCAACGATATCAAGCCCCATTGTGATATCAGGTGTAAATCGTATATCATACAATGGCGCTAACGGGATCTTTCTTGTAAGCAATGGACCTCTGACAGCAAGTGGAATCAATGCGATCGGGAATTTGCTCAATGAAGTTATCTCTGACAGCCTGGTAACAATCACCAACAGTCAATTCTCAGCAAATGGTTTGTTGGGGATGAATATTACGGCAAATGGAAATACTGTTCTACGAGGGGTAACGGCTGTTCATAATGGTACCAATAATGGCAGTTCATCAGGTATTGTTGTTGATTTAGCGTCCGGTCGTCTCTATATCTATACCAGCGTCTTAATGGCAAACAGCGGTTTCGGTTTATATGCCTATGTGGTCAATCCATCAACCGATGTCTACCTGGCTCCGACAAATATTATTCTTGGAAATGATGCCAAAGATCCTTATGATGAAGGTGATATTCAGATCAAGACCAGGTAATAATTCTGCAGTATAAATTCTTTACGGCAAACCAGCTTTTCGAAGTCAGTACATTGGACTTCGGAAAGCTGGTTTTATGATGCGTTGCGAAAAAACCGTCATTGCGAGGGATGTAATTTTGTATCCTGAAGCAATCTTGAATTTGCGTGACGATCCATTTGTTATCCAAAGGGTTTAGCGAGGGGAAGCTAGCCTGGATCAGCAATCTATTTGTATTTCCCCTCGCTAAACCCCTACAAAAATCGTCATTAGCCCCCGCTTTTTGGGGTGACACTTGCACCGCACTGCGTTTGTTGCAGTGCAGGTGAGCAATCTTTTTCAGAGACTGCTTCACTGCGAGATCTGCGATCTGTGCAGGTTAAAGCAATCTCATGGATGAAATGGTGCGTTACGAACGCACCCTACCAAACCCCTACTGCGCTAAACCCCTACAAAAATCGTCATTGCGCGGGATGCGATTTTTCAGCCTGAAGCAATTTTGTATTTTCGTGACGATCCATTTGTTATCCATCGGGTTTAGCTTCGGGAAGCAAGCTTGAATCAACAATCCATTTGTTTTCCCCCTCGCTAAACCCCTACAAAAATCAATGTCATGTTGAGCGAAGCGACCTGCACCACACGCAGTGTAGGTGAACATCTTGCCTGGAGTTTTTATGCAATATAGGTTTCCCTGGTTTTTACTTTGAAATGATAGACTCTTTGCACTGAAATGTCAGGGCAAGACCCCTTAAAAGCACTGCGTCTGGTGCAGTTTCACTTTACTCAGGGTGACAAAGAATAACTGCTAAACCCCTACAAAAATTGTTGTTGTGAGGGATGCAAATTTACAACCCGAAACAATATTCATCAAAAATGCACAAATCGAGTAACAATTAATTAGATTAAGAAATTTGCGTGGTAAAATTACGAACTTACTTTGTAGTTTAGTATTGTCAATTACCAAGTTAACTTTTATAATGATGCTATCTTTATTCTGGAGATCAGATAGTTATGGAAAATAATGAAGCCCGAGACGAACGGGAACAAATGCCCGAAAACGATATTCACAACAACATGGAATCCTTACTGGCGCAGCAAGGGGATATCGATTTTCCACGTCAGGGCGAAATTCGTACTGGTGTAATAGCCAGTATCAGTGCTGGTCAGATCCTGGTTAGCGTCGGAACCAAGTCTGAAGGGATCATCAGCGGCCGCGAACTGGAACAAATTAGCAAGGAAGATATGGATCAGCTTCAGGTTGGTCAATCTATCCCTGTATATGTCCTCAATCCTGAGGATCAGAACGGGAATGTGGTTCTTTCTTATAACCGTGCCCGTGAAGAGAAAGATTGGCAAGATTCTGAGGCCCTTCTTGCCAGCCATGGTAGTTTTCATAGCCAGATTGTTGCCTATAATAAAGGCGGTTTGATCGTAAGGTTTGGTGGTCTGCGTGGGTTTGTACCCGCATCTCAGATCAGCTTAAGCCGCCGTGCTTCTTTGAGCGGAGATACACCCGATAAACGTTGGGCTGAGATGGTTGGCGAGGAAATTGATGTTTGCATTATTGAGGTTGACCGAGAAAAACGCCGCCTGATCATGTCTGAACGTGCTGCCAGCACTGAAACACGCGAAACTGTTAAAGAACGCGTGCTGGATGAAATCAAAGAAGGTGATGTACGCACTGGTCGCGTTACCAGCCTGGCAGACTTTGGCGCATTTGTGAATATCAATGGCGCGGATGGCCTGGTTCACCTTTCGGAGATCAGTTGGGATCGCATTCAGAATCCCAGCGAGGCGCTGAAAGTTGGACAGGAAGTCAAAGTCAAGGTCATCAATATTGATCGCGAAAAGAAACGTATTGGTCTTTCCATTCGACAATTGAAGGAAGATCCCTGGTTGGATCTGGTCAAAGAGTACCAGGTAGGGCAACTGGTAGAAGGAACCATCACTCGGTTGGCGAAATTTGGTGCATTTGCCCGGCTTACAGACGAAGTGGAAGGCCTCATTCATATTTCTGAGATCAGTGAAAAACGGATCGAACATCCACGTGAACTTCTAAAAGAAGGTGAATCCGTTACCTTGCGCATCATCAAAATTGATCCTGAAAACCATCGTATTGGTTTAAGCATGCGCAAAGTCGAATCAATGGCTTATGCAGATATGGACTGGCAGACACTGTTAGACGAGATGGAATCAGAAGATGACAGTGAAGACACCAGCGAAGACACCAAGGAAGAGTAAAATAAACTAATGAAAGGGACGCACCTTTATTTTAAGAAGGTGCGTTCTTTTTTTATATCATGATACCTTATCTCATTGACGCTCACGAAGATCTAGCATACAACATAATTGCCTTTGGCAGAGACTATACACAATCTGCTAAAATGATCCGTATTAAAGAAAAAGGGACGAATATTCCGGAGATCACTGGACAATCTCTTTTAGGATGGGACGATTACCAGGCCGGGCAGGTTGCTCTAGTATTTGGAACTTTATTCAGCGTACCTGTTCGCTTTCAAGGACGGCAGCCTGACGCGGTTGCTTTTCGTTCGACAGCTCAGGCTTATCAGATCACAAAAACGCAACTGGATGCCTATTACCGTCTGGCAGAAGAAAATCCACAGAAGTATCGCCTGGTATTGACAAGGGCTGATCTGGCAGATGTTTTACACCCGTGGCAAAACAGAAGAGAGGGAGAAACCTCTCCAGTGAAATATCCTGTGGGTATCGTCGTCAGCATGGAAAGCGCAGAAGGCTTACAACGGGTGGAAGAAGTAGAAGAATGGTGGGAAGCAGGTGTACGCCTTATTGGGCCTGTCTGGGGTGGCACACGCTTCTGCGGAGGGACGAAAGAGCAGATGCCCTTTACGAATGAGGGGTTTGCTTTACTGGACCGGATGGCGGAAACGGGCTTTGGTCTGGATGTTGCCCATATGTCTGATCTTTCTATCCAAACCTCATTGGATCGGTATTCGGGGACTATCCTCTGTAGCCATGGAAATGTACGCAGCAGGTTGATAGGTGGAACTGGAGAACGACAGTTGACCGATCTTGCTATTCGCCGGATAGCCGAACGGGATGGCGTGATCGGAGTTGTACCATTCAATCATTTCCTCAAAGCTGATTGGGTTTCTACACATCCACGCGAACAGGTGACGCTGGACCATCTCATCGCGCATATTGATGCCATCTGCCAGCTCACTGGCAGTGCGAATCATGCTGCAATCGGAACCGATTTTGATGGGCTGTTTGGTTGGCCTGATGTTCCATTAGAGATCAACACCATTGCGGATATGAAGGAACTTGCTTCAAAACTCCTTGAACAGGGGTATACTCAAGATGATGTTGATAAAATATTTCATGGAAACTGGCAGCGAATGGTAGAAAGGATCCTTCCTTCTTGATGACAGGTATAGCTCCTCAACATCTCGATGAAAATTCTGCTGCAAAAGATATTAAAACCAAACCGTATTCCATTCGAAGGATTCGAGTGGGGTTACTCATTACCTTGATTGGTTTCATCATATTTCTTATAGGGACTACACCCAGCTTGATTGGTTTGGATCGCAGTCCAGTCATTGGGTTCATTCAGATTGCTGTTTTTTTGGTGGGGCTGGCTCTCATCTGCCTGGGGGGATATTTCAGCATAATGGCGCTCTGGAAGAACCGGCCGGTCAGCATTGCAGTGGATATTGGCTTACGAACGGTATGTACTGGATATGTGATCGCAGTATTTTCTGGAATGGCCGATATTTTTGGCTTTGGAAGCCATTTACCTCCCAAAATTCCTTACTTTGGGGAGTGGCAGGCAACCGGTGTAATGATTGGGCAGGCGGTTATTGCTCTTGGGTTTCTCTTATTAATCCCATGGAAGCGAGCATCTGATCATTCGTCGGAAAAGTAAATTGCACCAGGTTTTTCTCGATCGCAATTTC
>JBDKSY010000340.1:0-2150 GCA_039680395.1 Anaerolineaceae bacterium
CCATCACTTTGACCAATCCGAAATCTACCAGTTTTAACATGCCCGATGGGGTAACCTTGAGATTGCTCGGTTTGATGTCGCGATGAATAATGGGTGGTTCTTGTGAGTGAAGGTATTCCAATGCATCAGCCAGCTGTGCTGCCCAATTCAATACTTCAACCTCTTGAAGACAATGCCCTTTCTGACGTGCTTCGATGAGTATTGAGCGCAGGTCATTACCTGGAACAAAATCCATCACAAGGTAATCACGTACACCAGTGGAGAAAAAATCTGAAACTTTGGGTAGATTTGGGTGATCTAAGCGGGCTAGAATGGTAGCTTCACGGAAGAACTGGTCGCGGGCTTCTTGCATCAATTCGGGGGGAAGAGAACGATCGTGTTCAACCTCTTTCAAGGCGCACTGGCGACCTTCTAGACGCGTATCATCGGCCAGATAGATGCAACCCATGCCACCCTGACCGATGGTACCTATGATCTTATATCGCCCACGTAATACTTCTCCGGTTTTTAACGGGACCGGCATTCTTCACCTTATTCCTCGGAAATCTGCTCATGGGCTACGATTAATTTCGGCGTTTCGCACACCCATTTGTGTACAAATATTCCCTTTTCTGCTATATTATACATCGTCAGCCCAATAACAAGGGGTAAGGCAAATAATCTATGGAGAATGAATTTCCTGTACTAATTGCTCAAAACGGTGATCTGAATGGTCAACGCTGGCTCATCAAAAGCGAATTATTGATCGGGAGAGATCCTGATTGTCAAATTGTCATTGCTGATAGACAGGTTTCACGACACCATGCGCGTTTGATCTTTGGAAGGAAAGGTGTTCAGATCGAGGATCTGGGCAGTAAAAATGGCACATTTTGTAATGGAAAACAGGTAATTGACCTCCAAACTTTACAGGATGGGGATTCCATTCAAGTTGCCATTGTGCATAATTTTACTTTTCTAAGTTCTGATGCTACCATGCCCATGGATGCTGACCATATCGGCAAAATCCTTGAAAAAGGGAATTTAGAGCTGGATGTACGTTCGCGAAGGGTCTGGGTAAAAAATGAAGAAGTAATTCCAGCTCTTTCAGCTCCCCAATTTCGTTTATTACAGGCATTATATGACCGCCCGGGGCAGGTAGTATCGCGAAATGAGTTGATTGATATCACCTGGGGTGAAGATGAAGCAGCAGGTGTTTCAGAGCAGGCGTTTGACGCTTTGGTGCGCAGGTTGCGCGAACGACTGGCAAAAATTGATCCAGATCATGAGTATATTGTGACGATCCGTGGTCATGGCATGCGCCTGGATAACCCACATTGAGACTTTCTATTGAAATGATTGAAAGCAAATAAAAATAATTCCGAAGTATCACTTCGGAATTATTTTTATCTTTTCTACATAGATCTTTTAAAAAACAAGGATCAAATGACCTGTTATGCGGTCAGGTTTTTCTTCATTGAGAACCTGAGGACCTGTTTATAAGTTTTCTTCAATAATTCCACCATCTCTGCTGATTGATGCTGGCCTTCACTTTGTTTTACCAGTTGGTCGAAAATCTGAAGAAACTCAGGCGTGATCTGGTCGGCATTCTTCTCAAGCAGGGCATTTCTATCTTCATCTTTTTCAGTACTGATCAACTGCTCGATAAATTCGATTTCTGGAGGAGGTGCTGTGTATTTCTGCAGAGCGATGATCACTTTCTCGATCTTTCCCACACGCTCGAGATCAGATTTCTTGCGAGCCTGTTGTAGTTCAGACTGGACAAGTTGAACAAAGAAATCATCAATTTCTTCCAGATGCTCTTCCAAAGCTTTGGCAGTATCTGGAGCATTCATCAATTCGTCCATTAATTTTAGCGTTTTCTGGGTATGCTCCTGAACGGCTTTATCAATTTCCTGGGTTAATTTGATAAGTTTATCTCGCAGGTCTATCAAAGCACGCTTTTCTTCCCCTTCACTATGCTCTAACTGGTCAGTTAATGTCTGGAAGAAAATATAATCCAGAGCCGGGCGTGCCATGCTGACAACCGTCTGGAGATACATATCCGAAGGTGAATTCACCAGCAATTGGATCAGATCTTCACGGGTCAAGCCTTTTTCTGATAATGCCTTCAGGTCATTCATTGCTGCCTGGGTTTCAGTGGCGCTCTTCTT
>JBDKSY010000341.1:0-1962 GCA_039680395.1 Anaerolineaceae bacterium
AGCTCTTTTGAATTTTCAGAGAGCTCCGTTTTGTTTACTTACGCTTTTTCTTAGAAGGTTTTCAGCTCAACTAGAATTGGGCAATTTCCCTTATCTTCTTTGTCGCACCATCCACAAGCAGTTGGAATAATTTTTCTCCATGTTCTGAGCTGCTCTGGCGTGGGTCGCCGATCACTCCATTTTCGAAAAGATCTTGCGTAGCCCAACCAAAGTTCATCGCTGGGAACGGTCTTTTTGGTTTGAAATCATGGGGTATCTCACCAACCAGTTCTGGTCTGAGGTACAGTAGTAAAGAAGTCTCCATTGAAGCTGCATGAATTTCAGGATATGGCAAGTCAGGAATGATCTGCGCCATGATTTCAGCATCTATCAGATCATTATTCCAGAAATTCAGACTATAAATATCCATCTTGTACGTATAACGAAGGTCAAAAGCAAGCGATGTCAATAGAGCAGTGTTTCCACCATGACTGTTTAAAAAGACGATTTTCTTTACGCCGTGCTTCTGCATCGAAGCGACAATATCTTCAAGGATGGCGATCAGTGTCGTTGCCCGCAGAGAGATAGTGCCGGTGAATTCAAGATGCTCGGGGCTTTTTCCTAAAGGCAAAGCAGGTGCGAATACAACAGGGTCATCGGCAGTCAGTTGCTTTCTGATCCCCTGTACCACCGCTTCGAGAATGATCGTGTCTGTCCCCATGGGAAGGTGAGGTCCATGCTGTTCATTGGACCCTATCGGAAAGACTACCAATTTCTTGCTTAACGGAAGGTCTTTCGCAACTCTGGTTGAGATTTCCTGAAGACTGAGTGCAGAACTGTTCTTATTCATGATTCTTTTCTTTTCTTAATGAGGTTGTTCTTACGCATATAGGTAAGGTATTTTTTTGCATAAGGGTCACGCCCACTGAGGAAGTTCTCTGCAAATATAAGGGTTAATCCGTCCTGACCAAGCCGCGTGCACAGGGGTGGATCAATCAAGGCTACATCCATCCCTGCCGGGATCGCTGCCAGCAGATATGCCAGGTCAATGGATTCTTTATAAGGCAACCCATAGCCTGCATTTTCAATGCCTAAAAATGTAGAGAATGGGTATTTCGCCTTTACAGCCCGTAGAACATCGAATGCCACCAGCATACTGTCAGGCTCGCTCACACCCATAGCCATCACCAACGGGTCTATCGCGATATCATCATCAGGAATTCCCATTTCTCTTGCACGCTGAATGATCTTTTCCCCGATAGCCATTCTCTCTGCTGCCGTTGCAGGGATTCCCTTGTCATCCATACATAAACAGATGACGGCTGAACCGCTTTCCTTTACCAGGGTCAGCATGGGTTCCAATCGTTCCTCATCAGCACTCACCGATAATACGGGTTTATAGGGAAAAACATCCAATGTGCGGCGGATGGCATTGATATTCGTGGAATCGATATACAGGGGCAATCCGGTTGCTTCGTGTGCAGCTTTACAGGCAAGCGGCAGCATGATCTCTTCATCAATCTGCGGGTGGACGATCATGACTTCTAAAAAACCTGTTCCATCGCCAACCTGCTTCTCAGCCAGTCTCTTTACCTCGTCAACTTTGCCTGCTATCAGATCCTGGGTTAAAGTATCATTTTTCAAGGTGTTGATCAATGTAGTTGCCAGAACAGTGGGGTACCCTGTTCCAAATGTACAACTTCCGCCAGAACTTGTTAGTGTTGTCATAGTTCTCTTTTTCGTTTATCTAAAGGATCACCAATTCTGATGAACTTCGCGCAATCCTTTTGTGGCCATATCAACCAGGGCTTCAAAGATCACTTTCCCCTTTTCAGCAGTCCCCAGGCTGGCAATGCCAGAAATACCGCTGGGAGCAACATCCTGTAAAGAGTTCCAGTTAAAACCTATCGGACCACCCAGCCCGACAACCTCACCTATGGCTAATTTCTCATTTTTCTCATCAACCGCCCATTCCATGTGAAC
>JBDKSY010000342.1:0-3837 GCA_039680395.1 Anaerolineaceae bacterium
GCAACTGCCATCCCAACCACTGCCAGAGCAGCCGTGATCCCTTTGCTCTTTTTGGGAATCCAGAGATCAATCAGCACCAGGATGACAGCCCAAATCACCATCACTACCAGCGGGAGAATGACCTGAAAATCGCTTAAATTCATATCATCCTCCTAATACACCGATAATACGGTACCCAGCAGGGTTTGCACTGTTGGGTTAATGAGTTCAAAGAATGGTTTAGGATACAGTCCAATCCAAAAGATCACGATCAAAATGGGTATCAAAACTGCCAATTCCCTCCAGTTGATCTCTTTCAAAGTCTTGTTTTCTTCTTGGGTGATTGGTCCAAGGAAGACCTTTTCAAACATCCACAGCAGGTACACCGCAGCCAGGATGACTCCAAGGGTGGCGAAGCCGGCAAAGAAGTAATTGTGGTATGTGGATGAAATAAATGCTCCCTGCAAGATGGTGAACTCGCCCACAAAACCATTCAACCCGGGCAAGCCGGCAGAAGAAAGGGTGATGATCAATGTCAGGGTTGCCAGTACCGGCACTACTTTCCACAATCCACCAAAGGCGCTGAGCAACCGGGTGTGCCGTCGTTCATATAGCATCCCCACGATCAAAAAGAGTGCGCCGGTGCTCAACCCGTGGTTGACCATCTGGATGAGCGCACCGGAAATTCCCTGCAAGTTGAGGGCGAAAATACCCAGCATCACAAATCCCAGGTGACTGATGGAAGAATACGCCACCAGTTTCTTCATATCTTTCTGCCGGTAAGCAGACATCGCTCCAAAAATGATCCCAATGATTGCCAGAACTGCCATCCAGGGCGCCAGGGTCAATGTTGCATCCGGGAAGAGAGGCAGGTTGAAACGCAGGAAGCCATATGTGCCCATTTTCAGCAGTACAGCTGCCAAAATGACCGAGCCTGCGGTCGGCGCTTCGACATGTGCATCGGGCAGCCAGGTATGGAATGGGAAGAGAGGTACTTTGATGGCAAACGCTATCCCAAATGCCAGGAACAACCATAACTGCGCACCTGCAAATGTACTTCGTTGAGCCAGCACATCCGCCATGGCGAAACTGCCCGCCTGCAAGCCGACGTAGATGATGCCTGCCAGCATCAATACGGATCCTGTCATGGTGAACAGGAAGAATTTCAACGCCGCATAGATACGCCGGTCAGCTCCCCATAATCCGATGAGGAAATACATGGGGATGAGGGTGAGCTCCCAGAAAATGTAAAACAGGATCAGGTCTTGAGCCAGGAATACACCCAACATGCCTGTTTCGAGCAGCAGGAAGAATGCCATGAACCCTTTGACTTTTTCCTGTATTGCCGTCCAGGTGGAAAGGATCGCCAGGGGAGTGAGGAACGTTGTCAGTAGAACCAGTAAAATGCTGATGCCATCCACACCCAGAATAAAATGGATGGTGAAATTCGATATTCTGAACCAGGGTTTATCCAGACTGAACTGTAAACCGGTCAATTCAGGCTGGAACAGGATCAGCATCCAGATGGCAACGCCAAACACAACCAGACTGGTAGCCAGCGCAATACTACGGATGAAATTCTTGCGTTCAGCCGGCAATAAAAGGATGACCAGTATCCCAACCAGCGGAACCAGGGTCATGATCAACAGCGGATTTTGCCAAAAATTCATACCATTCCTCGTCCAGACATGGACTTTATTTCAGAACAACATACGCCAGAATAAGAGCCACACCAACCACGATCATCAATGCATAGCGCCGCACAAAACCGTTCTGCAGGAGGCTGCCTAATTTCCCAAGCAGGCTCGCAAATTTTCCTAGATCATGTACCACGCCATCAATACTGCCCAATTCGCCCGGGTTGGCAAGCGTCTCTGCAGCGGCGTCAAAAGGTTTGACCACCACAGCCCGGTAGAATTCATCAACTCCCCATTTATTTTGCAGAGCTTTGAATAACCTGCCCAGGTTACGTGCCAAAGGGTCGGTCATTTCAGCATTGACAAAACTGCGACGGGAATAAGCCCACCAGGCGATCAAAAGACCTGCCACAGCCATTCCAAGGGAAAGCCCAGCCACACCCAGGCTGAATTCAGCAGCCAGCGGATGGGTCAGGGATGGTTCGAGCCAGGTTTCCAGCCAGTGCACTCCAGGTAAATTGAATACTCCTCCCAGGGTTGCCAGAATGGCGAGGATCACCAGGGGCACGGTGATCACCGTATCGCTTTCCGTTGCCAGCGATGCAGGTTCTGTGCGGGGTTTGCCAAAGAAAATGAGAAAGACCTGCCGCCCCATGTAGAATGCGGTCAGGAACGCAGATAGAAGAAGCACAACAAAGACTGCCGGGTTATGCAGCAGAGAAGCTGCCAGTATCTCATCTTTTGAAAAGAACCCTGCCAGCGGAGCAATACCAGACAGAGCCAGTGCACCAATTATGTACACCCAGAAAGTGGTTTTCTGCCGGTTCTGCAGCCCTCCCATATTCCGCATGTCCTGAGGATCAAATGGTTGTTCTTCTGTATCGCCGTGATGCCCTGCAGCATGCCCGCGTTCCATCCCCAGGATCACCGAACCAGCGGCAAGGAAAAGGAGTGCCTTGAAGAAAGCATGCGTGATCAGATGGAACATGCCAGCTACGGTTGCACCCATACCAACTGCTGCCACCATGAAACCCAACTGGCTGATGGTGGAATACGCCAACACTTTTTTGATGTCAAACTGACCAATTGCAATCGTGGCAGCAAAGAAAGCCGTGGCTGCACCCACCCAGGTGACCACCGTTTGCGCTTCAGGCACCAGGCTGTAAAGAGTGCTGGAGCGGGCGATCAGATATACACCAGCGGTCACCATGGTCGCTGCATGGATCAGCGCGGATACCGGAGTTGGACCAGCCATCGCATCCGGCAACCAGACATATAACGGAAGCTGCGCTGATTTTCCGGTCACTCCCAGCAACATGAATAAGGTAATGGCAAGCAGCACCCCCGGTGCTGCAGCAGCCAGTGCGGGTGCCTGCTCGAATACCGCATCGAACTGCAGTGTGCCAAAGCGGGCAAAGATCAAAAAGAGGGCGATCAATAACCCGAAATCGCCAATACGGTTAACGATAAAGGCTTTCTTGGCCGCTTTTACATTGGCGATACCATTCTCTCCTTTTTCAAACCAGAAGCCGATCAGCAGGTAAGAACACAGTCCCACCCCTTCCCAGCCTACGAACATCATCAGATAGTTATCAGCGCTTACCAGTAGCAGCATGCTCAAGATGAAGAGATTGAAAAAGACGAAGAAACGACGATACCTGCCCGGGTCACCGTTGTACTGGGTATCATGTCTCATGTACGAGATAGCATACAGGTGAATGAGCGTGCCAACCCCCGTGACCACCAGCATCATGGCAACCGAAAGCGTATCCACGCGAATGACCCACCCAAAATTCAGGCTGCCAACGGTGATCCAATCTGCAATGGAGAAATCAATGGGTCCGGCGATCTGTGTTAGAAGCCACCCCAGGGTAATGGATACACCAAAAGCCAGCCCCGCAGCGAACGTGGCGACGATACCTGCTGTTTTCTGCCCCAGCCTACTGCCAAGAAGTAGATTGATCAGCATGCCGAGCAACGGAAAGATTAAAAGCCAGGGGGGAAGGAACCGTGCGATTGTATCTGGTGTCATCTCATCTCTCCCTGGATCACCCTTTGAGCTCGTTCATTTTGTCAATATCAATGGTGTTCTTGCTGCGGAAAATGGCAACGATCAACGCCAGGCCTACTGCCACTTCTGCAGCAGCGACGGTCATCACAAAGAACACCATGATTTGACCGGTCAGCACTTTGTGATAGGCAGCAAACGCGACAAAAAGCA
>JBDKSY010000343.1:0-1687 GCA_039680395.1 Anaerolineaceae bacterium
AAGACATTATTGATGCCATCCGCCTGGAATGTATCCAGCGAAGTGCCCCAGGCAAAGCTGGTTTCGGGGAATTCAGGAGCGATCTGCTGCAGAGATGAGCCATATTGCGAGCCATGTGCGATCACCAAATCGTATCCTTGTGATGCATAATCTCGGATCGCAGCAGCTGCATCGGGTACTTTGAACATGCTTTCGGAGTAAGCGATTTCCATCTTCGTTTCGCCGCCCATTTCTTTCTGGACTGCCAGCAATCCCTCATACATGGATTGGCTGAAAGCAGCATCTGTGATGGAGCTTGGCATTACGATCGCAACTCTGAAGGGTTTTTCTTCCACTGCTGCGGTGGTAGGCGTGACAACGATGACTTCTGGCGTACCGGCAACAATACGTGTTACCTCAATAGGTGGGGCTGCAGTTGGGGTAGAGCAACCTACCAGTCCCAAAACGATGATCAACAAACCAAAGATCAGGTATCCTTTTTTCATTTTTCCTCCAAACAGGTTTTTCTGACTGCAAATGATTGTGATCAAACGGCTTCCACTTCTTCTCTTGAACTTTTCCTCCTTTCAATTTATAAAAGGATCCGTTGAGTGATTATCAGTTTTCACCTCGTTCAAAAATCTTTGTCAGTGCCGCAGGTGCTGCTACTCTTTTTACCGCAAATGCCAGAGCAGCAATGGTGAGTATGTATGGCAGCATGACTGCGAAATCGGATGGGATATTGATGCCTTTAACCTGTATCCACAACTGGAACGCATTCACGAAACTGAAGATGAGCGAACCGATCAATACGCCAGTAGGCTTCCATCCACCAAAATAAACCAGCGCAACAGCGATGAAACCCATGCCGTTGGTGATATTTTCTTGAAAGAGGTTGATCAGTGCGATCGAGAGGGATGCTCCAGCAATCCCTGCCATTAATCCGCCATACGATACCGTCAGGTAGCGTACTGCGGTAACACTCACCCCAAGCGAATCTGCAGCCTGCGGGTTTTGACCCACCGCTCGAATCTTCAAGCCAAGGGTGGTTTTATTCAATACGAAATTGGAAATGGGTACCAGCAGGTAGGCGCCATACACCAGCAAGTTGTGATTGAAAAACGCCTCACCAAAGTAAGGGATATCACCCAAAAGAGGTATTTTTATTGCCTGAAACCCATTGATCGATTCGACACCTCCCATAGTGAGTTTGAAAAGCAGGGTAGAAAGTCCCAACCCAAATAACTGCAATCCAATCCCACTGATGCCCTGTTCAGCTTTCAGAGTTATGCTGATGAATGCCATCAGTAACCCCATCAGCAGGCCAGTAATAGCTGCTGCCAGCAATCCTAACCAGACGGAACCGGTTTTCATTCCTACAAAAAAGCCTGAGAACGCACCCATGAGCATAATGCCATCCACACCGAGGTTGAGCACACCGGATGCCTGGGCGAATGTCTCTCCGAGAGAGGCGTACAGGTAAGGGGTTGCCAGGCGGATTCCGGAATAGATGATGCCAAAGAGAACGGGAAGTGTAAATAACTCAGCCATGCGACTGCCTCCTTCGGGCGCGATATCGAGACCAGATATCGGCGCTTACTACAAACAGAACGATCAAGCCCAGGATGGTATCTATGAGCGCAGACGGTACTTGCATGGAGCGCTGCATTTTGTTCCCTCCAACCAGTAAAGCCCCAAAAAGGATCGA
>JBDKSY010000344.1:0-2114 GCA_039680395.1 Anaerolineaceae bacterium
GGTGCTCAGTTTTTTTATAGAAGTTGAAGGATTTTCGATAGCGATCGCACCTGCCCAGCCAGTACAATCCGACTTGCTGTTTCCATACATCAATCAACCAGGGATGATCGAGAAAATATTGAACCACTATCCACCTCGCGCCATCGTGCCTATCCATTGGGATAATCTATTTCGACCATTGGAAGATCCTCCTCAACTGTCAGGATGGATTCCTCGGATGAATATCCTTTGCTTCTCTCGTTGGTTGAAAAAGAAAGACCCAGGTATCAATTTATTGATCCCTGAGTATTTTCACACCTACGATATTAGAAAGGTTCTCATGGATCAAGTATATGAATGTGAGGTTTATTAGAGATGCAGTTGAATGCAATTCTCGATTTTTCTTCGTGATATACTTTTATACATAAGCAAGCTGAATGGAATGGAAGAGGTTGATATGAAAAATCTACTCATTATGCGGCACGCCAAATCCAGTTGGAAAGATACCGATATTGAAGATTTCGCACGTCCCCTCAATAAACGAGGAAAAACAGATGCACCTGCTATGGGACAGCTTTTAAAAGATCGCGAATTGCTTCCCCAGAGGATCCTTTCTTCCACAGCAGTAAGGGCGCGTAAAACGGTTGAAGTGATCGCTGATGTCAGCGGTTATTCAGGAGATATCATTTATCTTGATTCATTCTACATGGCAGAACCCATCACATATCTCGAATCGCTACGCCTTTTGTCTGATGATCTTGAACGAGTGATGATCGTAGGTCATAACCCAGGATTGGAAAGCCTGCTTCAGCAATTAACCAGGCAGGTCGTTGCTCTTCCAACAGCAGCAATTGCTTATCTGACACTGCCAATCAAACATTGGGCAGATTTAAAGGTAGATACAGAAGGTGATCTGGTGGAATACTGGGTACCACGTGACCTTCCAGATTATGAGGAAAAAGAAAAGCACAATGAACCATCAAAGAAACAGAAGGAAATCCACAAGGATAAAAAACAACAAAAGGAAGCGGGAAAATGAGTGAATTTCTCGAAGTAACCGCAGATACTTTTGCCCAAAAGGTGACCCTGGCACACCTGCCTGTGTTATTGGAATTCAGTGCTCCCTGGTGCAATCCTTGTAAGCGGCTTGAACCTGTACTCGAGGAGCTGGGACGTGAATGGAAAGGGAAAGTCTTATTAGCCAGGGTGAATGTAGACGAAAGCCCTGAACTGGCGATGAAGCATCAGGTAATGAGTGTTCCAACCGTAATATTGATGACCCCTGGAAAAGAAGTTGCCCGTCTGACTGGACTGCAAAGCAGGGAAAAGATCGTCGAACGTTTCTCCTCGCATCTATAAGCATTGCTTCAACAAAAATGCTAAAGACCTTTGGCAGGAAACCTTCTGCCAAAGGTCTTTTTTGATTAAAAAAGAGCAAAACAAGATGGAAAAATCTTTGTGCCGATTACGCTCAAATATTCAGGAATAGTGAATGGTTGAATTCACTTTTTTGACAAAACTGGTTAATAGTTCCCCAACTTGCTCAGATTCTTCCAGCATGACCATATGCCCACTATGAGAGATGATCTCCAGCTCCGCCCCAGGAATGCTTTCAGCCAGAAGTATGGCATCTCGCGGTGGAACGATCTGATCTTCTGCTCCATTGATGATCCGAGTAGAAATGCTTATCGTTTCTTGAAATTTACGAAATTGATATCCCATACAAGCATGGATATCTGCTGCCAATACAGTAGGGCGTACTTCAGATAAACCTTTAACCACCTTATCGGCAAGTTTTTTATCTATTTTCCTTCCAAACAACTTCTTCGAAAGCCACTCTACTGAATCGGAAAGCATTTTTGTATTTTCAATGCTCTCCTGTACACTTTTCTCGATGTGGAAAGAAGTGCCAACTGAAAGTAATCCTAACCCCACTACTCTTTCAGAATGATCTCGAGCCACTTGAAGCGCGATTGCTGACCCCATAGAATGCCCGATCAAAATGGCACGATAGATCTTAGCTTCATCCATGAATTGAACCACAATGCTGGCATAACCAGATATCAATTGCAGTCCATTCCCACCTGATTTTCCGTGACCAGGCAGATCTAATGCATAGACGTTTTCACCTTCCA